>NZ_JBANBA010000068.1:0-49345 GCF_059803475.1 Bradyrhizobium sp. UFLA05-89
GTGCCTTGGCGCTTTTTGGACGCCGGTCAGTTGACCCTGCGGAGCCTCCTTCTTGCCGGCGTCCAAAAACCAGCACAATAACAGACTCATGCACCGCAGCAGTGCGTCCTCGGCGGACACCGGTTGGGCGATCGAGAGCCCCAAACCCCTTAATCCATGACACGAGCGTTGAAGCCGACAACGAGGCTTTCGCCGATTGTGTCTGGCTCTCTGACATCAAGGCGGCGTCACGCTCGGCCTATCCTGGCGTTAACCATAAGGAAGCCTCTCGCACCGGCGGCCGTACGCTTAATGCTCGTTTAATATTTTCGTACAAACATAGACGATCAGCGCGGAGATAAATACGCAGAGAGAATACCGGCAGAAATTTATCCTCTAGGGTGATTGCATGAGAGCGTCTCTCATCATCGCGCTGGCTGCGACCTTGGTTGGCTGTAGTCGCGAACCGCCGCGTCAAGCGGCCGCGGAAGTGTGCGCGGACGAACGAGAGTTCGCCTGCTCCAACAGGACGGCTGCCGATCAGCCGATGAAACTCGCGCCGTCCAAAACCAATCTCCCAATAAAATCGACCAAATCTACCATCGCAACGAAGACCGAAAAGCCGCGGCCTCATCGTGTCCATGACAGGGCTCACCTCGCCACCAAGAAGGCCGTCGTCGAGGCAAAGGCAGAGCGCCCGACAACTCCCGTCCCGCCTCCTGCGTTGGCGACGCAACCCGAGCCAAAAAGCAACGCCACCATCGGCGCGGGTTCTGGTACGACAGGGCTAAGCATCACGGATTCGCGGCCCACCGTGGATACCGCCCAGAATTCCAAAAGCAGAACGATACACGAGCAGGTGGCAGCCGCTACCGCGGTTGCGGAGCGAATGACCGTCGCGACCCGAACGGCAGCACGCGACGGTGCCGAACCAACCGTAGGTGCGTTTCCCGACGACGCGGACCCCCTTGTTGCCGTTGTAATGGTTCGTCCGGAGATGCCGTCGGTATTCGCTCTTACCGCCAAGAACGTTGCGATGGATAACAGGTACACGGCATCGAGCGCTGATATCAGGTTCGCGATCGTGGCAGCAGGAGGTCCAGTGTTCCAACTGAGCACAGGACAAACAGCGGCGATCGATCGACTGGTCAATGGTGAGGTGCCGGCTGCGCTCCTGGCGCTGGTGTCTCCGGACGCAGCGGAGGCATTTCCTGAGATCGCAGGTTTCAAGATTTACGCCATCCCGCTCTCGTCGCGCTATCTGAAGCCCAGGCCTTAATCAATGCGGCTGGGTCATTTTCACCCGACCGACCGGGATTGTCAGCTGGGTGAAGCGCGCCTTAAGTTATAAGCCGTCGATGACGATCAAGCGGGGCGACTTCCGCTTTGCCTTCGGAAACCGTTTATAGTGCTCGCCCTGGGGCCTCGTCACGGCGCGGGACAGGCCGCTCCGGTCTTCACCCAGGCTTCGACCAGCGCACCGGCCTGGGCCTGCGTGCCGGGCACCGGCGAGCGGCCGAAGCCGGGCTTCCAGGCCCAGCCGACCAGCGTATCCTTGCCGATGTGGTCGATCAGCTCCTCCACCTTGCGGCCGCCGTTGCGTGCGGGATCCCTGATCTGCGCGCAGATCTCGCCGATCGTCTTGCCTTCCCATGCCATCTCGCGCGGTGCAAGGTGCCATTCGGGATGGCCGGGGATGCGGCCGGGCTCGAAATTGGCCTTCTGGTGGCAGGTATGACAGCGCATCGCCTCCAGGCCGTGGCCGTCGGCGCCGCGCGTGACCGGCGGCTGATGGAGACGCGGATTGTCGCCTTGCCGCGGGCTGTCGCCGGCGGGATGGCAGTTGGTGCAGCGCGGATGCGTCAGCACCTTGCCGAGCTCGGTGAAGATCGCGGCCGAGCGCTTCTCAGTGTCGGCAATGTTGGCGAAGCTCTCGGGCGAGGCCAGAGCATGGCTCGCGGTCTCGGAGGCGGCAAAGCCAGCGCAAAGGCTGCTGGCGAGCGCCGCGATCGCAGCCATCATCTTGAAGCGCGCGTCGGAGATCATGGCTCGTGTCACTTGGTAGCCATCAGGTAGCGATTTGAATCGGCGAGGATCACGTCGCGCACGGCCTCGTGATACTTGACGTAGCCGGTACAGCGGCAGAGGTGGCCGTCGAGCGCGTCGGCGATCGTCTGCTCCAGCGCGTCGCGGGCGACCGGCTTGCGTGCCAGGCGCTCGAGCAGGACCTGGCCCTCATTGAGAAAGCCCGCCGTGCAGTAGCCGCACTGAAACGCGAAATGATCGATGAAGGCTTTTTGCAGGGCCGAGAGCTCGCCGTCTCTGGCATGTCCCTCGACGGTGCGGATCGACTTGCCGTCGAAATTCACGGCCGGCGCGATGCAGGTCGGGCTGGTGTAACTGTTGCCGTCGGGTTCGTCGACGATGATGGCACAGCTCAAACATTGCGCGGCGCCGCAGCCGAATTTCGTGCCGGTCATGCCGAGCATTTCGCGCAAGAAATCGTTCATCGAGAGGTCGTCGCGCACCTCTACCGGACCATGCTTCTGGCCGTTGATGGTGAGGCTGAGGATCGTCACGCGAGCACTCCCTTCAAAAGGCTTTGCGTCACCGGCAGCGCGCGGAAGCGGTGGCCGGTGGCATCATGGATGGCGTTGATGAGCGCCGGCACGATCGGGATCATGACGACCTCCGCCATGCCCTTCGGCTCTTCGTCCGGCGTCAACGGTTTCAGCATCTCGATCTCGAGATCGCGCAAGGGGAGGTCCGAGCCGCGCGCGACGAGGTAGCGCCCGAGATTCCATTCGCCGTTGCCCGGGCCGCCTTCGAAGGGCGGCAGCGTTTCGAGCAGCGCGTAGCCGACGCCCATCGCGAAGCCGCCATGGGCCTGGCCCATGACGACCTCGGGCACGAGCGCGGTGCCGCATTCGAACACGCTGTAGGCTTTTGCGATGCGCAAGCTGCCGGTCGCGCGCTCGATCTCGACACGGACGACCGTGCCGCACATCGAGGTGTAGGCGGTGCCGATGCGATTGTTGTCGGTCGGGGGAAACTTGACGCTGGTGCGGTTGATGCGTTCGAACTTGCCGTTGCCGCGGCGGATCGCGAGGGCGTCGATGTCGGCGCGGTATTGCTCGCCGAACAGCGGGAAGCGGGCGCGCGACCAGGCCCAGCGGGAAAAGCTGTGCGCGACGGCGCCGGTGACGTAGCCGCGCGCATGGGCGGTTGCGGCGAGCGTGGGCAGCGCCAGCGGCTCCTGGCCGGGCATGATGAGCTGGCCATTCTCCCAACGCGCGCTAGCCCATTGCCGTGCGCGCGGATCGGTCTTTGGGATATGCCAGAGCTCCAGCGCCGCCGGCCACAGGCCGAAGCGGAAGATGACGCGGGCAGCTTCCGCAGACGAATGCGTGCCGACATGCGCGCCGATCGAGGCTGATGTCGCCGAGCTGATCGAGGGCACCCAGCGCGGATTCCTTTCGGCTGCATCCTGAGTCTTCTGATCCATCGTGTAGGGATCGCCGGAGGTGACGAGCCCGAGGGCGTCGTAGCTGTCGACGCGGGCGACCGAGACCTCGTCGGCGATCGTGCCGAGATGGCTCGCCACCCGGTTCGCCAGCGCCGTGCCGATGCCGTTGCCCATCTCGACGTGATCGCAGAAGATCGCGATCTTGCCGTCGGCGGTCAGCTCGACGCGTCCGAGCGAGCAATCCGCGCCGGAGCCGTAGTCCTTGGTCACGCAGGCAACGCCGGTACCGATCAGCCGGTCGGATGAGCCTTGCTTGAACCGCGCGCGCTGTTGCCAGATCGGATGCTTTTCGAGCTTGTCGAGGATTTCGGGCGTACGGACCGAAACGATGTACGGATTTCCCGTCATGGTCCGGCCGTTCTGCTTCAAGGCATTGCGACGGCGGAATTCGATCGGGTCGAGCTTCAGCTCGCTTGCCGCCTCGTCGATCAGCACCTCCAGCGCGGTCATGGTTTGCAGCGTGCCGTAACCGCGCATCGACCCTGCGGTGACGCCGCGCGAATGCAGTGCCACGGTCGTGACGTCGACCTTTGGAATGTCGTAGATGCCGATTGCACCGGTGGCGGCAACCACGGCGACGTTGGCCGAAAAATTGGCGAGACCGCCGCCGTCGAGCACGTGATCGGCGGCGAAGGCCTTGATCTTGCCGGTCGTGCGATCGATGCCGATGCGCGAGCGCATCTTGATCGGGTGGCGCTTGATGCCGCCCTGGAATTGCTGGTAGCGGTCATGGGCGAGCCGCACCGGCTTGCCGGGAAAGCAGATCGCGGCGAGCGCGACATAGAGAATGAATGGCGTGTGATCGCGGCCGCCGAAGCCGCCGCCAACATGGGCGAACTGCGCATTGATATGCGCCGGCCTGTAGGGCGCACGGGCCTTGGCCAAGAGATGCGCGATCGACTCTGCCGCCTCGTAGGGTGACTGGACGCCGAGCACCAGCTCGAGATTGCTGGCCTTGTTGTCATACCAGGCGAGGCCGCTTTCGGGCTCGAGGAACATCGGATCGACCGACTGCGTCTCGAATTCGCGGTCGAGCACGAGCAGCGAAGCATCTTCCGCCGCAAGCTCCGCGCGGATTTGCTCGCCATGTTTGGCGGCCTTGGTGTAATCGGCCGGCATCTCCTTGGCGAGCGGCGACCACACCGGCAGCGCGGCGCTCTGGACCTTCTTGGGAGAGACCCAGCCGGCCTGGATCGGCGAGTAGATATCCGGCTTCTCAGGTGCGCTACCTGCCACGCGGGTGAAGCGGAAGGAGCCGTAATCAGGCGCGATCACCGGCCCGGTTTCCTCGCCGAATTTGACGAAGGTGCCATCGCGCAGCACGAGGCGCGCCTGGTCGAAGGCATCGAACTTTTCGAAGATGAGGAGCGCGACCGGCTGACCCAGATAGAGCGGCGTCTTGCCGACGGGACAGAAGAGATCACCGGCATAGAATTCGGGCACCTGCGTGCCGATCCGGTCGAGATCGAGGGCCGTAACGACAACGGACGGCTTCAGTGCGCCCGACAGGCGGGCGAGATCCATCCCGGTGTAGACATGCGTGGCGTCGTTGGCGCGAACCAGGATCGCGTGCGAGGTGGCTTTTGGCCAGCCCGGAAGGTCGTTGGCGCGGAAATCGGAGGCGTAGAGCTTTGCGCCCGTCACCTTGGCGACGCCGTCGACGCGGCCGGCACCCTTGATCGCAGGATTGAAATTGCCGCGTCCGGGAAGCGTCTCGTGCGAGGCGAAGGGAGACTCCTTCGCCAGACCGAGATGTGACAGGCTGACCGAGATGCCGCCTGCCGATAACCACTTCACGAGCTCGCGTCGCGAAGGCCGCATGTTCTGATCCTTGTACAAGATTTCGAGGACATCACGATGCTGACGGCATCGGTGCCCGGAGGGTACGCGCCAACGCTCGCGTGAAGCTGTCATGATTCGTCATGCAGGCATAGAAACGGCAGGGCGTTTACATCAGATGAAGACGCTGCGTGTCACATGTGCGCGGATTGAGAATTCCATTTCCGCTTGCCTAGCAGTCGAATCAAATTGATTGAGGGAATTGGATGACGAGGGGCGGGAACTCACATGCAGCAGAATTCGAACGATCTCTCTCCGGTTAGCACGTCGACCGGAATGACAAGGCGCCAACTGCTCGATTGCGGTCTCAAGATGGGCGCGCTGTCATTGTTCGCTGGCGCCGCGAACGCCCAACACGCGATGCACGACCATGCCGACGCCTCGCACGCCGCGGACATGTCGCCGACGACGGGCATGGTACCGGAAACGACGGTTCCGGCCATAGATCAGAAGCTGGTCGAGCCCGAGGTGCGCAGGTCCGTCAGTGGCGTTCTGAGCACCACCTTGCGCTGCGGCTACGCCTATCGCCAGATCGGCGGCGTCAGGCTCTATGTCAGATCTTACGAGGGCGGCAGTCCGGGACCGACCTTGCGCATGAAGCCGGGCGAGACGCTGCGGATCAAGATGATCAACGATCTGCCGCCGAACCGCGACGGGCTCCCCGCCGACATCAGCCACCCGCATCAGTTCAACAACACCAATTTCCATTTCCACGGCGCGCATGTCAGCCCAAGCGGCATCGCCGATAACGTCATGCGTTCGATGGCGCCCGGCCACAGCTACAATATCGAGATCACGCTGCCGGCCGACCACACCAAAGGCACCTACTGGTATCACCCCCACCACCACGGCAGCGCCGACATCCAGATGTCCAGCGGCATGGTGGGCGCTGTCATCATCGAGGGCGATTTCGCCGACGTTCCGGAGATCGCGGCCGCGCGCGAGCGCCTCCTGGTGCTGACCCAGGTCGTCTTCGATGCCAACGGCATGGTGGAGAATTTCGAGACGCTATTCCCGGAGACGGCGACTCGATTCCTCGCGATCAACGGCCAGCGGCGGCCGGTCGTCGAGATGCGCCCCGGCGAGGTGCAGCGCTGGCGGATCCTCAATGCCGCCTATCAGGACGACATGCTGCTCGCTCTGGAGCAGCATGATCTGCACGCGATTGCATATGACGGCATCCAGCTCGGCGCCGTGCAACCGTTGAAGCAGCTCCTGATCGCGCCGGGCCAGCGCGCCGACATCCTCGTGAAAGCTGGCAGCCCGGGTACCTATGCCTTCAACGCGGCGCCCTACGATCAGGGGCATCCGTCTCCGGTGGGGCCGCTGGCGCGCATCGTAGTGTCGGGCGCGCCGATGGACATGAAACTGCCGAAGGCTCTTCCGCCGGCGCCGCTCGCGACCATCAAGGACGCGGAAATTACCAACCGGCGCAAGGTGGTGCTGTCGGCGACCGCGCCCGAAGCCGATGCCGCGGGCCATTGGCAGGAGTTCGGCTTCTTCATCGACGGCAAGAAGTTCGATCCCGCCCGTATTGATCACCGGGTCAAACTTGGCGCGGTCGAGGAGTGGAGCATCGTCAACACGCACGAACATGACGACCATGTCTTCCACATCCACACCAATCCGTTCCAGATCGTCTCGGTCAACGGGAAAGCCTTGGCGGCGCCGGAATGGCGGGATTCCGTGATCGTGGAGCGCCAGGGCGGCGAGGTCGTGTTCCGCTCCCGCTTCCTCGATTTCACCGGCGTTTTCATGCTCCACTGCCACATGATGAACCATGAGGAGATGGGCATGATGCAGACGGTCGAGGTCTACAAGTCCTAAACCCAGGGGCGGCTTGCGGGAATTTGGTGTCTCGCGGGGGGAATCCGGGTGCGGCCGGGCTTCCCCTGGCGACCGGCATGGCCTATTTACGCTGCAACGCAAAACTCCCCCAAAAAAGACCCCATGATCCGCCTCGACAACGTCAGCAAGCAAGCCGGCCACCAGATCCTTTTCATCGAAGCCTCTGCAGCGCTCAACAAGGGCGAGAAAATCGGGCTCGTCGGCCCGAACGGCGCCGGCAAGTCCACCCTGTTCCGCATGATCGCCGGGCAGGAGCTGCCCGATGAGGGCCAGGTCTCGATCGATCGCGGCATCACCATCGGCTATTTCAGCCAGGACGTCGGCGAGATGAGCGGCCGCAGCGCCGTGGCTGAAGTCATGGACGGCGCAGGCCCGGTCAGCGTGGTCGCGGCCGAGCTGCGCGAGCTCGAGGCCGCGATGGCCGATCCGGACAAGGCCGACGAGATGGACGAGATCATCGCGCGCTATGGCGAGGTGCAGCATCGTTTCGAGGAGCTCGACGGCTATGCGCTCGACGGACGGGCGCGTGAAGCGCTGTCCGGCCTCGGCTTCAGCCAGGAGATGATGGAGGGCGACGTCGGCGCGCTTTCCGGCGGCTGGAAGATGCGCGTGGCGCTGGCGCGCATTCTCCTGATGCGTCCCGACGTGATGCTGCTCGACGAGCCGAGCAACCATCTCGATCTGGAAAGCCTGATCTGGCTGGAGAAGTTTTTGCGCGACTACGAGGGCACGCTGCTGATGACCTCGCACGATCGCGAGTTCATCAACCGCGTGATCTCCAAGGTGGTCGAGATCGATTCCGGCTCGCTGACTACTTATTCCGGCGATTACGAGTTCTACGAGCAACAGCGCGCGCTGAATGAGAAGCAGCAGCAGGCGCAGTTCGAGCGCCAGCAGGCGATGCTCGCCAAGGAGATCAAGTTCATCGAGCGCTTCAAGGCGCGCGCCTCGCATGCCGCGCAGGTTCAGAGCCGGGTGAAGAAGCTCGACAAGATCGAGCGGGTCGAACCGCCGCGCCGCCGCCAGACAGTCGCGTTCGACTTTCTGCCTGCGCCGCGCTCGGGCGAGGACGTCGTCGCGTTGAAGAATGTCCACAAAGGCTATGGCAGCAAGCGGATCTATGACGGGCTCGATTTCATGATCCGTCGCCGCGAGCGCTGGTGCGTGATGGGCGTCAACGGCGCCGGCAAGTCGACCTTGCTCAAGCTGGTGGCCGGTGCGAGCGATCCCGATCAAGGCACGGTGGCGTTAGGGGGCAGCGTCAAGATGGGCTATTTCGCCCAGCACGCGATGGATCTGCTCGACGGGGACCGCACCGTGTTCCAGTCGCTGGAGGACGCGTTCCCGACCGCGGGGCAGGGGTCCTTGCGCGCACTCGCCGGCTGCTTCGGCTTCTCCGGTGACGACGTCGAGAAACGCTGCCGCGTGCTCTCCGGCGGCGAGAAGGCACGCCTCGTGATGGCAAAGATGCTATTCGACCCGCCGAACTTCCTGGTGCTGGACGAGCCGACCAACCATCTCGATCTCGCCACCAAGGAGATGCTGATCGCGGCGCTATCGGATTTCGAGGGCACCATGTTGTTCGTCTCGCACGACCGGCACTTCCTCAGCGTGCTCTCCAACCGCGTGCTGGAGCTGACGCCCGAGGGCATCCACCAATATGGCGGCGGCTACACCGAATACGTCGCCCGGACCGGCCAGGAAGCGCCTGGATTGCGGTCGTAGACGCGGCCCTCGCGTCGAGTCTCTTGAAGCGCTTAGCGACCGATCTTTCCTAGCTTCTGAGCGATCGTCGCGATCGTCCCTCCTACCGCCGTGCCGATGAAGGTCACAGTTATTTCGGGAGGGAGTTTGCCCATCGCGGTGAGCGGTGCGAGCATCAGGATCACCACAGCGCTAAAAATGAGGATGCTGTAGATGACCTTTTCCGTCGCGAATCTCGGCGGGTTGAGCTGCGTCATCAAGAGGCGGGTTTCCTCGATCAGCTTGAATTTCTCATCGAAGGAAAGCTCGGCGATACCGATGGAATCGATGATCACTGCTCTTTGCCGCAAGAGTTCTTGGATACCCTGCTTGCCGGCCTCGCCGATTTTCTCTGTGCGGCCGTAATCTGGGGGCGAGGTTGAAGAGGGCGACTCCTCTTCTTCCATTCGAATTTGAGGCGGCCCCGGATAAAAGCCGATTCTCCATCTTGGTCCGAGTGGATCGCTACTAATCATGATCGGATCTCCTGATACTCAGGCCTGTTGGCCCATGTCGCCGCATCCCGAGTACACGTCGCTCGGGGATCATGAAGCGAGGAACTCCGTCACACGGATCGTCTTGATCAAGTGCTTCTTGATTTGAAAACGTGCGCTTCCGTCACGTGTGCGGGCGCCTATTGGTTGCAAAATATCGATCGTGCCATGTTAGTGCGAACCCGAGTTGCCGGCAATATGGATGCGGCGCCGCGGAGATGCTGATCAAGGTGCTGTCGGTATTGCGGAGCTAGCATTCCCGTACGTGCCTTGACGCGTTGATGGCGCTCGCTACGCTCGCGCCGCTTTTGGAATGCGGAGTAGCTCTAATGGGCGGCTTGGTGATCGCGGGTGGTCGGGTGGTCGATCCGGCCAGCGGGATGGATGCTGTCGGCGACGTGGCTGTCATGGATGGCCGGATCGTTGCCGTCGGCACCGCCCTTGGCGGCGCGGAGCGGACGATCGACGCGACCGGCCTGGTGGTGGCGCCCGGCTTCATCGATCTGCATGCGCATGGCCAGTCGATCCCCGCCGATCGCATGCAGGCGTTCGACGGCGTGACGACGACGCTGGACCTCGAGGCCGGCGTGCTGCCAGTCGCAGCCTGGTATCGCAAGCAGGCGGCGAAAGGGCGCGTGCTCAACTATGGCGCCTCAACCAACTGGGCTTTCGCACGCATCGGCGCGATGACGGGCTCCAACTCGGAAAGCTCGCTGGAGGCGTTCGGCAATGCCATGCGCGATCGCCGCTGGATCGACAACGTGGCAAGCGACACGGAGGTCAACGGCATCCTCGATCGTCTTGCGGGTGGGCTCAACGAAGGCGGCATTGGCATCGGCATCCTGAACGCCTATGCCCCCGGCGCCGGCGTGCAGGAGCTCACCGCGGTGTGCCAGCTCGCGGCCACCCAAGACGTTCCGACCTTTACCCACGTCGCCTTCATGTCGCGTGTCGATCCGGAAAGTGCGGCCGAAGCCTATATCCGCCTGATCGGCTATGCCGGCGCCACCGGCGCGCATATGCACATCTGCCACTTCAACTCCTCCAGCAAGACCGACATCGAACGTTGCGTGAAGCTGGTGGCCAAGGCGCAGGCGCAGGGCCTTCCGATCACGGTCGAGGCTTATCCTTACGGCACCGGTTCGACCGTGCTCGCGGCCGCGTTCTTCAGCGACCCTGAATTCGAGGCGCGCAACGGCACCGGCTACGACTCGGTGCAGCGGGTCGCCGATGGCCGTCGCTTCCGCGACCGGCAGGAACTGCTGGCGGCGCAGGCCGCAGAGCCCTCCACGCTGGTGCTCTGGCACATCCTCGATATCGAGAACAATGCGCATCATCGCGATCTCCTGGACATGTCGGTGCTTTATCCCGGCGGCGCGATTGCATCCGACGCCATGCCCTGGACGCTTTCCGATGGCCGCACCTACACCGGCGATGCCTGGCCGCTGCCCAAGGACGCACGTCCCATCCGCGCTCTGCAGGCTGCTTCACCCGCTTCATCCGTGAGTGGGTGCGCGAGCGCCGCGCAGTGTCGCTGCTGGAAGGCATCCGCAAATGCGCGCTGATTCCAGCGCAGATTCTCGAGCACAGCACGCCCGCGATGCGAGCCAAGGGACGGCTTGCGGCCGGCACTGACGCCGACATCGTGGTGTTCGACTACGAGACGCTGACCGACCGGGCGGAATTCTCCGCGATGAACCGTGCGTCGGAGGGCGTACGCCATCTCGTGGTGAGTGGCCATCTGCTGATCACCGATGGTGTGCTGGATGTGGCGGCAAGGCCCGGCCGGCCGGTGCGCCGGCCCGTCACCGAGGCTTGAGGCGTGTCCGTCCCGGTTCTGCTCGTGGCGGGCTTCCTCGGGGCGGGCAAGACCACGGTCGTGAACCATCTCTTGGCGCATGCCGGCGGACGGCGGATCGCGGCGGTCGTCAACGATTTCGGTGCGATCAACATCGACGCTGAGCTGATCACGGGCGCCGCCGACGGCGTGGTGAGCCTCGCCAATGGCTGCATCTGCTGCTCGCTCGAAGGCGATCTCTTGCGCACGCTTGCCGTGCTGCTGCGGCGTGATCCGCGCCCGGACGTGATCGCGATCGAAACCAGCGGCGTGGCCGATCCGGCGGATGTCGTGCGCAACCTGATGGACCCCCTGATCTTTCGCGAAGCGCCGCTGGAAACCGTGCTGTGCGTGGTGGACGCGACTATGCAGGTCACCATGTTGGACGACGCATTGCTGCGGTCGCAGCTACGGGCGGCCGACGTGGTGGCGCTGAGCAAGGTGGATCTGGCAGACAGCGCCGGCGCCGCGCAGATGCGGGATGCCATCCGCGCGATGCGCCCCTCGGCCGTCCTGGTCGATTCTGTCCATGGCGAAGTGCCCGCGGCGCTGCTGTTCGCGCCCGACGTCGATCGCGCGCCAGCGCCGCGCCAGCCGGGACCGAAACGACCGGCTGCCGAGCGGTTCGAGACCATGAGCTGGACGGCAGACAGGCCGATATCGCTGCCGCGATTGCAGGCGGCGATCGGACGCCTCGCGCCAAAGCTCGCGCGGGCGAAGGGGCTGTTCGAGACTGCCGAGCAGCCCGGGCGGCTGATGGTTTTTCAACTTGCCGGCGGTCGGGCGACGCTGGCCGCGGGCGGGACGCTGTCAGCGGGGACGCCGCGGACGCGGATCCTCTTCGTTGCCGAACTCGGCGTCCTCTCGCGAGAGGAGATCGATCGGATCATGGAAGGCTGCGTCGACGCTGCAGGTGCGTGACGGACTCCGGCGACCGTTTCAAGCGGGATGAGGTTGCTCAAAAACAAGATACGCCCGCGGTGGCGGGCGTATCGGGATCGAGGGTTAATCGCGCCGTGTCTTAAGCGCTCGTCTCGCACTTCTTCATAAAGCTGTTCTTGGCGGCACCGGCGAGCGGTTTGCCGTCCGAGCCAACCGCCTTGGGCGCGCACGCGTCTTCCTTGCACTTCTTCATGAACGAGGTCTTGGCGGCGCCGGCCAGCGGCTTGCCGTCCTTGCCGACGGCCTTGCTTTCGCAGGTATCCTCCGCGAAGGCCGAACCGGCCGCGAAGGTGGCGACGACGGCAGCCAGGAAAATCCGCTTCATGATGGGTGTCTCCCTAAACAATGGTTCGGGAATAGGAACTCCGAATCGTGGCGCAATCAAGCAAGATCAGGCGCTCAGCCTGGTGACCGTTTCAATTTTTCCAGCGTGCAACTGCGGCAATCGCCTTGGTCTGCACGTCGTTCAACGCGGCCTGGTTCGCGGCGACCGACTGACGCCGTGGCGAGGGATCGTCGAAGTCATGAGTCGCGCCCGGATAGACCGTGACGTCGATCTTGCTGCCGGCCTGGTGCGCCCGATCGGCGGCCTGCTGGCAGAACGTGGGCGACACCTCCTCGTCGTCGGCCCCCAGGAACATGGCAATCGGCGCGGTCGTGGAGATCGTCGGCTGCAACAGCGCCTTCGGCCCGCAACCCGGATAGAAGGCAAGCGCGCCGCGAAAGCCGGCTGCCGGGTTCGCGCCTTGCCGGATCATCACGTTCAGCGCGGTGCTGCCGCCGTTCGACCAGCCCTGGAGGAAGATCTGGTTGCCGATCACGTCGCCGCGGCTGCGCAAATAGGCAAGCGCGCCCTCGGCATCGAGCGGGCGCACGGTCTTCTCGTTGACGTCATCACGATCGGGATCGTCATGGGTGAAACGGCCAAAACCGTAGGCCTTGCCGCGCGGACCAAAACTGTCCGGCAGCAGCGCGAGATAGCCGCGTGCTGCCCAGTACTGGCCCCACATCGCGTGCCGTTTCGACAAGGTCGCGGCGTTGCAAGGCGAGGAGACCTTGGGGCCAACGACGGTGCAGTCCGCGTTGACGTTGCTGGAATAGGGGCCGCCGCGGCCGTGCAGCAGCACGATGGCGGGCGCGGGACCCGCCGCCTGCGGGCGGAATAAATAGCCGACGAGCTGCGTGCGGCCGTCGGCGCTTTGGAAATAGACAGTCTCCGGTGCGGCTGTCGCATCTGAGATCAGCCACAGTGAGGTGGTCGCGGCAAAGACAATGCGGGTGAAAAAGGCTGTCATGCTGGTCGGAATCCCCGGTCTTCCGGCAGGAGACGCTGGTAGAGGCGAAGATTCAACTCCGCCGCTCTCATGTGCCACGAACGAGCAAAGCCCTGAAATCGGCACGCGCGCGCTGGGCCTCGAGGCGCGCAACCTCGGAGGCTTCACCCATGCTGAAATAGCCGTGAATCAGGCCGGCGCCCTCGTGATGCCTGACGGGAACGCCGGCAGCTTCCAGCGCCCGCGCGTAGGCCGCACCTTCGTCGCGCAGCGGATCGAACCAGGCCGTCGTGACTACGGCCGGTGCAACGCCGGCGAGCGATTTGGCCCGCAGCGGCGAGACACGCCAGTCCTGCGCGTGCGAGGGATCGGCGAGGTAATGGCCAGCAAACCACTCCATCACCGCGCGTGACAGAAAGTAGCCATCCGCGTTTTCGATGCGCGAGGGAAAGCGCGCGTTCTCGACCGCATCAGCATAATTGCCGACCGCGTCGGTCGCGGGATAGACCAGAAACTGTCCGGCGAGCCTGATGCCGGCGTCTCGGCAGGCGATTGCGGTGACTGCTGCGAGATTGCCGCCGGCGCTGTCGCCGGCGACGCCGAGGCGCTTCAAGTCGCCGCCAAATTCCGCGATGCGCTCGAACACGTCGCGTGCTGCGGCAAAGGCATCCTCGAATGCGCCGGGAAAGCGCGTCTCCGGCGGACGCCGATAGTCGACGGAGATCACGACTGCGCCGGTCTCGATCGCGAGGAATCGCGCCTGCCGGTCATGGGTGTCGAGACCGCCTGCAACCCAGCCGCCGCCGTGGAAGAAGACCACCGTCGGCGATGTCGTCGAGCCGACGCGATAGACGCGTGCCGCGAGCGCTCCCGCGCCGCCCTTCACCTCGATATCGCGAACCTCGTCTACGGGCGGGGGCGGCACGGCCGCACGCGCCGCTGCGAGTGCAAGCAAGGACTCGCGGGCGCTCTGCGGTGTCATCGTCACGGGATCGCGCAGCGGCAGCGTCGGGATGATCTGGGCAATGACGGGATCGAGCGGTGCGGCCATCGGCAGGTCTTTCAAGGGGCTTGCAACGGTTCTTGGTCTTGCTTGCGCGCTAGCATAGGTTTCGAGCGCAGCTTGGGCAACCGGCGGCAACGTCACGACGACACGTTTGCCGCCAATGCCGTGCGATCCGATCGCGAGGAGAGCAGCGAGTTCGTGCGTTTCGTCGGGTTCGCTGACTAGAGGTTGTGTGCTCGAGACGCGCATTGCGGTTTGCAAACAGAATATTCTTCTGCCGAAATTTTTGGTGCGGACTCCCAACCGGCTCTTGCAATCTCGACTCGTCAGGAGGAACAATAAGCGCTGTGAAAGGTTTGTTGCTGGCGCGAGGGAATTCACATGCGGCGGCTGGCTAGCCTGGTGCGATGGTTGCTCGGACCGCGAGTGCGGTATCCCGTTGATGATGATCCAAGTCTCCCTTTCTCCCCCGAAGAATTCGGCCGGTTGATTTGCAGCGGCAAACATGAAGATATGAAGCGGCTGGCGGAGGGCTTGGCGTGCCGGTCGATCCCGCGTCGCGCCAAATATCGCGCGACGCATTGAGACCAACGCGCATTTAAGCCAACGCGCATTTAGACCAAAGCAATGAAGGCGGCGATGCGCGATCAGCGGGTCAGCGCGACCTGCTTGAACGAGGCGACCAGCGCCTTCTCCAGCTTACCCTGCATTCCCAGAAGAACGCCGTAGGCCTCCTCGCGCGGCATTGTCTGCCGGTACGACCGGTGCTCGATCAGCGCGGCGAAGATGTCGGAGATGGTGAGAATTCGAACGACATCCGTGATGCTATCGGCGCAAAGCGCGTCCGGATATCCGCTGCCGTCGAGATATTCGTGGTGATGACGGACCGCATCGAGGATCTCGGGCGAGATATTGGCGTAATCCTTCAGAACCTCGTATCCCGCGACCGGGTGGGTCTCGATCAGCGAGCGCTCCTCGGCGTCGAGGCGTCCCGGCTTGTCGAGGATCGCCAGCGGAATCTTTGCCTTGCCGATGTCGTGAAACATGGCCGCCGAGTACAGCCGTTCCAGGTCGTCTTTCCTGACGCCGAGACTTAGGCCAAAGTCGATGGCGACACCGGTGACCAGCAGGCAATGCTGGTAGGTTCCCTCGTGATGGCGCCGTACCGTCGTGAGCCATTCCGACAGGCCGTGTTCTGCGATGCGGTTGGCGATCTTGCGGCCGGCCTCTCTTGTTCCGTCGACGTCGATGGTCTCACCGAGCATGACCGAGCTGAACATCGAGCCGATGGCGGTCGCGGCCGCTTCGACGGCATCATCCGGCTGCGACTGGCCATCTGCGGACGTGGCATCGGACTGCGGCGTCCCGAGCAGCGCGGCAAGGAGCTTGGCCTGATTGGGCGCGCCCGGCAGGACGTGCGTGGCGCCGAGGGCGTAGGCCTGCGAGATGCAAACGTGGGAGGGCGGCTCGACCAGAAAGATGCGTTTGCCCGCCTTGGCCAGCCGTGCAGACCGTTTCTTCAGCGCAGCAATGTTGCCGACGTCGCGAAGATCTGCGCGCACGACGACGGCAAGCGGTGAGTGCGGCAGCCGTGCCTCGGCATCGAGCCGCTCACCCGCCACGGCGAATTTCCGTTCGACGATCGAGCAAATTCCGGAGAGTTTGTCCGAGCTGTCTGCCAGCACGTGCACGAAAGCCGCCCGAGACTCCGGGACGCTGCTTTGAGCTTTGACTGGTGCGACGAAACTGGAACCTGGCACGGCTGTGGCTTTCGGCGACGGCTATTTGCTCGCGCCCTTCGCCGCGTGTTCGCTGTCGACCTTCGTCGGTCCTTTCTTCGTTCCCCCCTTGATGAAGTGAATCCCAGCCATAGTTCCGTCGATCCAAACCAGTTCGCAGCGGCGATAGGCGAGGCCTGTCGAGGACAGCAGCATGAAGAATTCCCTCGCTTGCAGAACGTCGAGAGTTCCTTCGACCTCGATCTTGGCGCCGCTGTCCGAAACATCGAGCAGCACGCAGGCGCGGCGCCAGGTGCCGTCCGCTCCCATCAGATTGACGGGTTGCTTGTGATCCATCCGAACGCGGTGTGATTTGCGACCGTCAAATTTCATCGGCTGGCCCCCGATTTCCCGCGCTTGTTGTTGTCAGTGGTCACGGCGTCGGCGCTTGCGGCCATTTCGCCCCAGCGCACCGCCCACTGGCTTGTTGAAAGATAGAGCTCGTCGAACAGTTTTTGGGCGCGCTCGCGCTGCTCGTAGGAAAGGCGCGGACCGCCGCGATTGCAGAGGATGGCGAGCGTCGTCTGCCAGTTCAGGCGGGAGGCGCGGCAGGCCATGACCAGTGCTTCGCAATCCTCGTCGGTGATGATCTTTTCAATCACGTCCATCGGCGCGCCCGACAGCACCGAGAGCGAGGCGATCAGATTGGCTGCCTCGCCCCGGATCGCGAAGCGGTTGACGGTTGAGTCGTTGAGCTTCCCGACGCGGTTGAGCGCGACGACGGAGAGCCGTGCTTCCGCATAGTCGGTCGATGATGGAAGCTTCGGCCGTGCCGCGGGCGGTGTCGGACTGAGCACGGTCTCGATCCGCTCGCGCAAAGCGGGGGCGGCAGCATCAAGTATGGAGGCCCTCGCGTCCGGGCTCAGCCGGGGGAAGAGCCCGCGGACAATTTTGTCGGGCGTGTCGGACCGGAATGCCAGCGCCCTGGCGATCTCGTTGTCATGTTCGGCCCTGGCGATCAGCATGGCGTAGCCCGTGGCGGAAAAAGCGGCCCCCGGATTGTTCACCAGCGCGCGACCGACATTCTTGCCGCCACGCTTCAGCAGGATGTCCGTCAGGACCGGATCAACCGAGTTCCTTCCAGAGATCGCCAGCAGATGCTGCTCCCCGCGCGAGGTCGCAATCGTTTCTAGGTCGTTTGCCGAAATCGTGCGCGATTTGAGAAGGAGCGGGCCCGCAACCATCGGGTCGTCATGGAAGGCAAGACGGCGCGACGTTTCCCTTGGAGCCAAACTCAGATCGACCAGCGCTGTGCTCAGCTGTGTGAGTGCCTTCGGCTCGATGCGTTCCGCAATGCGAAGCAGGACCTCGTCCAACGCGCTGATTTCGGGCTCCTGAAGACGATCGCGACCTGCGACGAGCAGGTCGGTCGTCCGCCGGAGCATGCGGACGCGGCGCTCGTAGGCGCAGCCTGCAATGGTGCTCTCGAGCTCGGCAACAATATCGGCAGGCAAAATGGCATTCATGGCGGGCCTGATCCGCTAAAAAACGACGGTGCTTCTACGGAGGCAATTGCGCGCCAAAGTTGTTAAACATCGGTTATGGTGGAGGCGTCGACGGTGCCATCGCACCGTCCTCCGAATTTGAATCGATATCGAAATTCGGCAAACGCAACTGCGGTATTTTTGATTTCTGCGCGCTCAGGCAAGCGCGCCCGACGGAACCGAAGATACAGTTGAGCGAATAGCCGGATTAGGGGACCGTTGTTGAACTGATTTCTTGATTCGCGATGAATGCCATTTTTTGGGATGCCGATGTCGGCGCCAAAGATATTTCGATTTGACGATGTCGATGAATTCCGCAGTGCGATACGAACCCTGGATGTGGAGTTCACGCCGCTCGTGCGGAAGATTGCGGCCGAGCAGACCATCCTGAATCTGCCGGGTTGCGACGTCAACTTCACGAAATCCTTTCCACGTATCGTGGATGCGCAGCTCGTGAAGAACTGCACCGCGGTTGGCTTCACGATGGACGACCATGAGGTTCCCATCCGTTTCAACGGAGCGCACCGGGATCGTGCGGCCATCGTGATCGGCGGCGGTGGCGCCGTCTTCAACATGGTCGAGGAAGTCGAGCGGCAATACGCCTCTGTGATGTTTACGCCGGAGGTGAGCGGGCGCGGCTGGCCGGAGACGAGGGCAAACTTCCGCATCTACGAAACGAGCGCGTTGGCGCTGACCTGGCTGCGCAAGCTGATCAGGGAGGTGATCGCTGCTGCCTCGGAGCCTGTCGATGCCGTCGAATGGCCGATGAAGGCATCGGCGATGAGGGAATCCCTGCTCGCCGCGATCGATGCGGCGTTTGCTGGCGTCGTTCCAACACGCTGGACCGCGCGGGCCAATGACGAGCGGCACTTCAGGACATTCCAGGACATCCGCGCGCTCCTGCTGGATGATCTCGCTCAGCCGATCTACAGTGAGGAGTTGGCCAGGAAGCTCGGCCTGTCCGTGCGCAGCATGCACGATGCAGTCCAGCGCTATCGAGGCATGAGCCTGCACCGCTATTTGCGCCTGCGGCGACTGTGGCTCGTTCGCAAGCGATTGCTGGCCGGGCCCGAGAGCGTGAAGGCGGCGGCGCTTGCCTTCGGCTTCTGGCACCTCAGCGACTTCTCGAGAAGCTATCGGCAACAGTTCGGCGAAACGCCGTCACAGACGCTGGAGCGCGCCCGAAAGGCCTGACCTTTCGTCGCGGCTTTCGTGAATAGGTCGGCATAACGCTTCATGCTAGGATGCGCCCGTCATGGGCAATCGCATCCTCGTCCTCTACGGCTCCTACCGCGTCGACCGCATGGGTATTCGTCTGGCGCATTTCGTCGTCAACGGCTTGCGGAGCCGTGGCGATGAGGTCACCTTCATCGACGCCAAGGCGGTCGGCCTTCCCATGCTCGACCGCATGTACAAGGAGCATCCCAAAGGGAAGGCGCCGGAGGCACTTGAGAGGCTGGCGACGCAGATCCGCGATGCCGACGGTTTCGTGTTCGTCACCGGCGAATACAATTGGGGTATTCAGCCGGGGTTGAAGAACCTCACCGATCATTTTCTCGAGGAATGGTTCTGGCGTCCGGCCGCAGTCGTCAGCTATTCCGCCGGTCGCTTTTCCGGCGCACGCGCCGCAACCGCCTGGCATGGCACGCTGTCGGAAATGGGCATGGTGGTGATCTCGAGCACGATCGCGGTCGGTCCGATCGCGCAGACGCTGTCGGCGGAGGGCGAGCCGACGGGCGAGGGCGGCAAGGCGCTGGAGCGCTCGTTCCCGCGTTTTGCCGACGATCTCACCTGGTGGGTCGAGGCTGCCAAGGCGCAACGGGCAAGGAAGGCGCCGCCTTACTGACGTTACGCGGCCCTGACCTCGCTGAGGAAGCGGTTGACCTGGCCGGCGAGGTCGCGTGACTGCGAGGAGAGCTGTTCGGCAGCACCCAGCACTTGATTGGCGGCAGCTCCCGTATCGTCGGCGGCGCGCTGCACGCCTGTGATGTTGGAATTGACCTCCTGGGTGCCGCGCGCGGCCTCCTGGACGCTGCGGGAGATTTCCTTGGTCGCCGAACCCTGCTCTTCGATCGCAGCGGCGATCGCGGTGCCGATCTGGTCGATCTCGGCAATAACGTCGGCGACGTTGCGGATCGCGGCGATCGTCTCGTCGCTCGCGGACTGGATCGCGGAAATCTGCTCGGAGATTTCGGTCGTGGCCTTCGCAGTCTGCCCCGCCAGCGATTTGACCTCGGAGGCGACTACGGCAAAGCCGCGGCCGGCGTCACCGGCGCGCGCCGCCTCGATGGTCGCATTGAGCGCCAGCAGGTTGGTTTGCTCGGCGATGCTCTGGATCAGCGTGACGACGTCGCCGATCTTCTGCGCGCCCTCGGCAAGGCTGCGCGCGGTATCGCCGGTGCGCCGCGCATTGTCGACGGCGCGCGCCGCGATCTCGGTGGACTGGGCGACCTGGCGGCCGATCTCGGCGATCGAGGAACTGAGCTCCTCGGTCGCGCTCGCGACCGTCTGCACGTTGGTCGAGGTCTGTTCGGAGGCGGCCGCGACGACCGCGGCCTGGCTGTTGGTCGCGGACGCCGTCGAGGTCATCGACTGCGCCGTGCTTTCCATCGTTGCCGATGCCGACGACAGGCCACCGACAAGCTCTGAGACCTTGGCCTCGAAGGCGCGGGCGAGCTCGTCGAGG
Source organism: Bradyrhizobium sp. UFLA05-89 (assembly GCF_059803475.1). NCBI lineage: Bacteria > Pseudomonadati > Pseudomonadota > Alphaproteobacteria > Hyphomicrobiales > Nitrobacteraceae > Bradyrhizobium > Bradyrhizobium sp. UFLA05-89. The sequence goes on from NZ_JBANBA010000068.1 coordinate 20,437, forward strand.
ATCTGGGCCCGCCGCATCTTGCCGTCGTTCTCCGCCTGCTTCTCGACCGCGAGCTGTTCGGCCTTGAGCATGTTGTCCTTGAAGACCTGCACGGCGGCCGCCATCGCGCCGATCTCGTCGGAGCGCGCTGCGCCCGGAATTTCCTCCGCCATCTCACCGGCGGCAAGGCGCGACATCCTCCTGGTCAGGTTGACGATCGGCGCGCAGACGCGGCGGCGGACCATGACGATAAGGCCGATGCTTGCGACGAGCACGGCCGCAAGGCCGGTCAGCGCGATCGTGAAGCTCAGCCGCGCGTCCGCAGAGGCCGTGCCGAGGATCTGCTCGGCATTCTCGTAGAATGCCTCGCGGACGCCGATGATGGCGCCCAGGCCGCGCTGCGAGCTCGCATACAACGTGTCGACGTCGATGTCGTATTTGCCGCTCGCCGCGCCGTCCTTGATGAGCTTGAGGTCGCGACCAAAGCTCTCGACATAGTCGGAATTCATCTTCTCGAGCGCGGCCGCGACGTTCGCCGGCGTCGTTGGATTGCCGCGTAATTCCTGGAGCGACATCAGGATCTGGTCGTTGCGGCCCTGCGCGCGGCTGATGTCGATCTTCTCGGCCTCGCTCGCCACCTTCTTGGAGCCGACGAGGTTCTTGTACTGGCTGGCATTGAAGCCGCCGACGTCACGCAGCGTCCAGGCGACATTGGCGTAGCTTGCCTGGCGATAGGCATCTCCGTTGAGGATCGCCATGCGGCGAACCTGCTCGCTGAGGAGTGCGGTGATGCCGTTGTTGAACACGGCGTTGTCGGCGACGATTTTGCGCGCAGCGTCCTTGCGGGCGTCCGCAGGACCCTCGATCGCCTTGTCGATGGCCTCGCGCAGGGCGGCAAACTTCGCATTCAGGGCGTCGATGCTGCTGGCAATGGTGTTGCCGTCCTCGAGGCTGCCCGGAAGCTGCTCCTTGCGCAGCGCGTTCATCCTGTCGCGCGCGCCGTCCGTCAGCTTGCGCAGCTTCTCGTGCTCGGCGCGCATCGCGGGATCGACCGTCGCCGGGCCGTAGAGAATGTTGGTGGCGTAACCGCGCTCGGGATTGAGATAGCGCGGGATATCGCCGACCGCGCGCACGATCTGGAGCCGGCTCTGGGCCTCCGCGATCCGGTCCATGGTCTGATATTTGGTCACCGCGACATAGACGGCGAGGCCGCCGCCGACGGTCGACAACGAGACGATGGCGGCAGTCAGAAGCGTGTTGATTTTCATAGCGGGTCCGGAAAAAGAGCCGAGGCGTGAAATCGCGTGAAGGGTAGGTGGGCTCGCTTAACTCCGGGTTTATGCTGCCGCGGCCGGCCGGTTTTGCGATCAGCCGGCCCTGCGGTCCATTGCCGCGAGGATCTCGAGCGTCGCGCCATCGCGCGCGCCGGCAAAATAGCGGGCAAGCGCCTGGCCGAAGATCGCCTCATCCGACACGGCTTCGAACAGCGTCATCGACGAGTGGAATTTGACGTCGTCGGGCGCGCCGAGGATCGCGTTGATGCTGCGATCCTTCACCGCGAGCACGAGGCCTGTGCATTCGAGGAGGCGCGGTCCGAGCACGGGGTGGGCGAGGTAGGCCTCGGCCTCCACCCGGGAGGCGATGGCATAGCGCTGCGACATGGCGCTGGCGCCGAGCCCGGCTAGTTGCGGGAAGATGAACCACATCCAGTGGCTGTGCTTTCGCCCCGCCGAAAGCTCTCCGACGACCCCCGGATAGATGTCGTTCTGGGCCTGGATGAAGCGTTTGAGGTCAAAAGGATCGCTCATTAACCGCCTCCGGCTGCCGCCCCGGCCGCGATTATGCCTAACTTTTGGCTCCTGATGTGGTAGCTGGTATAGAATCTCGACGGGGTTGGGTACCCCGAGGGGTTCGAGACGGGGTTGGGCGGGTCGATTTGGGGATCTGATGGTTTCCGACGCAGCACGGGCCAAGAAGCTCTTGTCGCGCCGCCGTATTGGGCGGCCGGAAACGCTTTTGCTGTCTTTGGCCGCCGTGGCGCTGTCGGTCGGCGCGGTCGCCTGGATCGCCTACGGCAACGGCACCGCCTCTCTCGCGTCGGCCGCATTGCCACCTAGCGGCCCAACGACATCCTTTGAGGACCGATTCCAGCCCAGTTCGCCGCCGCGCGACGCCGGCTTGCGCTCCGTCGAACGCTCGGCGGTCAGCATGATCCAGCTCAAGCTCCGCGACGCCAAGGCCCTGCTCGCCCAGCAACTCGTCCGTGACGACTGGCGCTCGACCCTGACCGAGGACGACAAGCAGGTGGTCGAGGCGACGGCGCCGCCATTGTCATCGCAGAAGCCCGACGTCCCGATGCCCCGGTCGCGCCCGGTGCAGGCCGATCTCGCCTCCCAAGTCGCCTCCAGCCAGGCCTTCGCCGATTCCCTGCCGAAGGGCGACAACCGCAGCCTGCTGCAAAAATTCTCCGACATGTTCCCGGGCAAGGTCAGGCTTGCCTCGCTGACGCCCGACAGCGGCCTGTTCCGCCAGGGGCCTGACCTCGCCGCGCTCGGCTACAATTCGCAGACCGCGGTGTACGACATCTCGGCGAAGGCGGTGTACCTGCCGGGCGGCGTGGCGCTCGAAGCGCATTCCGGCATGGGCGCGATGATGGACGACCCTGACCATGTCGACCAGCGCATGGTCGGCGCGACCCCGCCGGCAACCTACGAGCTGAAGCCTCGCGAAAAGCTTTTCCATGGCGTGCGCGCACTGCGCATGACGCCGGTCGACGGGACCAGCGCCCTTGGCCGCGTCGGGCTGCTCACGCACAGCTACATGCTCGGGCCGCGCGGCGACTCCAATGGCTGCGTCTCGATCAAGTTCTACGATCGTTTCCTGAAGGCCTATGACGATGGCGAGATCAACCGTCTGATCGTGGTGCCGAACCTGAAGGGCGCCACGTCGGTGTCGCAGCGCGCATCGGCCTCGGACTCCTAAAAGTCTGAACAAACGGCGGGCGCTGCCGTTTTCCCTTCGTTAAGCCGTTTTCGTGCAGAAGCAGCCCATGACCGATCCAACCAGTTCCGACACCCCGCTGCGCACGACGTTCAAGATTCGCCTGAACGGTAACACGCTGGCGATCGCGACCGTCGGCCAGGCCTATCAATTCCTCACCAACTACAATTCGATGGAATGGATGGAATTCCGTTCGCTGCATGAGGAGGCGGTTGCCGCACTCGAAGGCGCCGCTGACAACGCGATGCTTGCCGTGCAGGCGACGAACACAGTGCGCGCGCTTTTCGTGAGCGCAAAGCTGCTCTGAATGGCGTCCTTCTCCACGTCGCCGTTGCCGTGCTCCACGTCGAAGCTGCCTTCGTGAGGCTCGGCAACGCTCGACCTAAAACAATCGATCTGCCAGGCGGTCGGTCTCCCAGGCCCTCAAGAATTCGACCTCGCGTGCGACCCACTTGACGGGTTCGCTGCCCCATTCCCGCGTGCGGCTTGCATACTCGCCCATCAGCCAGAAGTGCCTGACGATGACGAACGCATGCGCGGCCTCGAAATCGTCTGGAGCGATAGGGCGGATCGTCCGATAGCCATCGATGAAGACGTCCCACATGGTGTACAGCTTGCGGCCAAAGGACAGCTTCGCCCAGAGGAAGACCGACAGGTCGTACGCCAGATAGCCGGGACCGCCGTCGTCGAAATCGAAGAAGACCGCATCGCCGGCGTCGCTGATACGCGCATTGAAGCCGTGACAATCGCCGTGACAATGGGTCCAGGTCAGGTGATCCAACGTCTCGATCCGTTCGGCGGTTCTCGCTGCAATGGCCTCGAGATCGCCGATGTGCGCGCCTGCGATCTCCAGGATGTTGCTGTCGCGAATTCTCGCAAGCGGCCGGCGCAACAGATGATCGAGATCGAGTTTGTAAAGCGCAGCCGGAGCACTATGTGACTCCGCGGCGTTGTGCAGCTTCGCCAGGGTCACGCCGTTCGCGCGGGCATCGGCGGTGGATGTTGCCTCGGGCACGCGCCCCGCGAGCTCGCGAAAGAGTACGCCCTCCCGCACGCCTTCCGGGGCCTGTCCCTGTACGAAGAGAGAGCCTTCGCGCGTTTCAACGGGCGCGGCAACCGGCACGCCGGATCTGTCCAGGTGGACCAGGAAGTCCGTTTCGGTCCGCACATCGGCGGCGCCGCGCGCGCGATGATGCGACAGGCGAAACACATAGCGTTCATCGGTTGCCGTGACGATGAGGTAAACATCGTTGAACCCGCGATTGAGCATCCGGCACTGAAGCGGAGCGGGCAGGGCGTAACGTTCGGCGACGAAGCGCGCAACGGTCTCTGCCCGGGACGTGGTGTAGACTGGCTCGAAATCGACCAAAGGCGGTGCTCAGGATTGCGTGCCGATCCTAATGCGGAGCGGTCATCTGTGGAAGCGAGAGCCGCCTCGAAAAGGACGATGCTGCGCCCCGCGTAGACGGGGGTCCAGCATCTTCTCGAGCTCATTGGCGCGGGAATCGGCGATTAGCGCCTATCCTCACCACGACCATCATCGTCATCGCCAGAATCATGATCAGCGCTCGGACTGCTGCCGGTCGATGCGGGCAAAGGTCGCCGCGTCGTTGGTCATGCCGCTGCCCTTGGGGCCGAAATCTCCGGGAAATTCATTGCAATCCGCAGATCCAAAAGTCCCCAGTCGCGTAGGGCGAGGAATAGTGCCTAGGGCGCGCTCTCCGAGTGGCGTAACCCGCCGAGAAATTAACTGGCCATTAACCATCTCGGTCGCATCGTTAACCATTCAATAACAAGGACGAGTCGGCAGCCATGGAGGCAGCAGCAAGACCTCAACGCCAATTGGTGCGCCTGCGCGGCCGATCCTACGTCGCCTTCGTCTTCGTGCCGACGGTTCCGATCGTCGATTGGCTCCAGGAGATCGACGCCACGATCGCGCGCTCGCCGGGATTCTTTGCCGGCCGCCCGGTGGTGGTCGATCTGTCCTCGGTCGATCTCAGCCAGTCCGGCATCACGCATCTGCTTGGAAGCCTTCAGGAGCGCAATATCCGCGTGCTCGGCATCGAGGGGGTGGAGGAGGCGCGGCTGACGCCGAACATGCCCCCACTGCTCTTGGGTGGACGTTCCTGCGGGCTCGAGCCGACCCCGCCGAAGAAGGTCGAGGTCACGAAGCAGCCGAGCTCACTGCTGCTCGAAAACCCCGTGCGGTCGGGCCAGACCGTGATCTTCCCCGAGGGCGACGTGACGATCCTGGGCTCGGTCGGCTCCGGGGCCGAGGTCGTCGCGGGCGGCTCCATCCATGTCTACGGCGCGCTGCGCGGGCGCGCCATGGCCGGCGTCAACGGCCACTCCTCCGCGCGGATCTATTGTCAGAAGATCGAGGCTGAACTGCTTGCAATTGATGGATTTTACCAGACTGCGGACGACATCGACGCCGCCTTGCGCGGCAAGCCGGCGCAGGCCTGGCTACAGGGCAATACCATGCGAATTACAGCACTGAACTGACCAGCAAGGGAGATATTTGAGATGAGTAAGGTACTGGTCGTGACATCAGGCAAGGGCGGGGTCGGCAAGACCACGACGACCGCAGCCTTGGGGGCAGCGCTGGCGCAGCGCGGCGACAAGGTCGTGGTCGTCGATTTCGACGTCGGCTTGCGCAACCTTGACCTCGTGATGGGCGCCGAGCGGCGCGTCGTGTTCGACCTCATCAACGTGGTGCAGGGAGTTGCGAAGCTCCCGCAGGCCCTGATCCGCGACAAGCGGTTGGAGAATCTCTGGCTGCTGCCGGCCTCCCAAACCCGCGACAAGGACGCGTTGACGGAGGAGGGCGTCCGCACGGTCATCGCCGATTTGCGCAGCCGGTTCGACTGGGTGATCTGCGACAGCCCTGCCGGCATCGAGCGCGGCGCCTCCATGGCGATGCGCTTCGCCGACGAGGCCGTGATCGTCACCAACCCCGAGGTCTCCTCGGTGCGCGACTCCGACCGCATCATCGGCATGCTCGACTCCAAGACGGTGCGGGCCGAGAAGGGCGAGCGCGTCGAAAAGCACGTCCTGATCACGCGCTACGATCCCTCGCGTGCCTTGCGCGGCGAGATGCTGAACATCGACGACATCCTCGAGATCCTCGCAACGCCGCTGCTCGGCATCATCCCGGAGAGCCAGGACGTGCTGAAGGCGTCCAACGTCGGTACGCCGGTGACGCTGTCCAATGCGGACGGCGCGCCAGCACGGGCCTACATGGATGCGGCGAAGCGGTTGTGCGGTGAAAACATCCGCATGACCGTGCCTTCGGAGAAGAAGGGCTTCATGGATCGCCTCCTGCGACGGAGGGCAGCATGAGCATGGGTCTGCTCCGGCTTCTTCGCGGCAACAAGGCCACTGCTCCCGTCGCGCGCGAGCGGTTGCAGATCCTGCTTGCGCATGAGCGCGGCCAGCGCGGCCAGCCCGATCTGCTCGGCGTGCTGCGCGAGGAAATCCTCGCGGTCGTCTCGAAACATGTCACGCTCGACCCGACCAAGGTGATCGTGCGGCTGGAACGTGGCGACGAAGTCTCGACGCTCGAGGTCGACATCGAGGTGCCCAACGACATCGAGCGCAAGCGGGTGGCGGTCGGGTAGAGACCCGGCCGGGTCGTCTAACTTGGGGTGGATGAGAAGGCAGTCCGCTGGCGACAGCGGGCTGCCTTTGTTGCATTCGCAATGACGCGCCATTCAAATTCCGGGGCGTGCCGATGTGATGTGACGCGCGGGAACCGGGCTCGCGCTCGACCGTTTGAGAGAGGCCGCGGCCGCATCGACGTCGCGGCTGCGACGCGTCAACCGGGAGAGCGCCCATGATGTCCGAGGTCCAGGTTCACACCATCGCACGTCAGATGCTCGAGAAGCATGGCTTTGCTGCGATTGCTCAGGCCGCACAGTTGGCGCAGGCCTGCGAGAGCCGCGGCGAGGCCGAGGAGGCGAAGGAGTGGCGTCACATCGAGGACGCCATGAAGATCATGAAGGGCCCGCACCAGAGCTGAACCGGCGGCCGCGGCCTCAGTGCGCGTCCGGTTCAGTGCCCGGCGCCGGCGGCTTGTGCTGCGTCTGCGCCTGGCTGCTGTGCTCGCCGGTCTCCTTGCAGGGAAGCTGCGTCCAAGAGCCGTCCGGCGCCTGCTGATAGGCACTGCACGTTGACGCGGCCGATTTCTCTTCGGCCTGCTGGGTGTTGGAATTCCTGGCAAGCACGGGCGCGGTCAACGCGCCTGCGAGCACGCCTATAAGCACGATGTAGGCAGTCCGCATTGTGGGTCTCCTTGACGAAGCCGCCCGTATGCTTGCGAGGATTGTGACGATTGTTGGCCAAGGCCACCGGTTCCATCGCGGCATGGCTAACGTTGGCACGAGCGCCTCACTGCCCCGCGGGCTCGCGCCTTCCCGCGACACACCATCAGGCGAGGGCGTGTCCGTGCCGCCGACATCGTGCGTTTTCCTCAGCTTGAAGGATTGGACGAATGAGGGACCCGAAGTTCACCGGGCGCGCCGGCTGTGCTGTGAGATCATTACTTGGTGTGAATGAGCCCGGCGAGGTTGGTCTTCTGGGCTTCGCACCAGCCGCTCATTCCGAGCCGTCGCTGGTCGAGATCGGTTGATTGGGTCGCGACCGCGACCTCGGCCATGAGATCGTCGTCCTGCTTCTCGCCCATCTTGCCGCCGGTGTGCATGAAGGCGATGGCCTTGCGTACTTTCTCGGTCGTGCCGTCGGGCAGCTGCATATCCTGCGCTCGCTTCACCAGGTCCTGATAGACGAGATCGGTGCCGGGGCATTCGACCTTGGCGGCGAAGGCCTGCAGGACCATCGTCACATAGACCGATCGCGGCGCGGCCTGGGCGGGTGCAGCAATCAGAATCAAGCCCGCGATCAACCAACCATAGCCCATTCCAAAATCCTCCCTTTTTTGAGAGGCTAGCGCTAGGGGCCCCGCCGCGCAATGGGGGTGGAAGATCACGCGCACTCGCGCGGGCCGTGAGGTCGGTGCGCCTCACGCGAGGAATGCCGCCCCGTCATGCGATGGCGAATGCGGGTTGGCGATGCGTGACGAGCTAACCGGACCGTTGCCAGCTCGGAACGGGATCGAGCGGCGTCCGATAAACCTCGTTGTGATCGCGGTCGGTGACGCGCACGGCGCATCCCCTATGCTGAAGATCGGGATTCACCTGAGACAACTCGTTGGCCAGTTGCTCAGCGCGATCCGAGGCGACCTCGAGGTCTTCGAGGATAATACCGCCCTGGTTCTTGAACTCTTCACCAACCACGAGATCGAAGTAGTAGTAAGGCATCCGAGGTCCCCAAGTCTTGACTACAAAGTCTTGCGTACTCAAGTCCGACGACAAGTCTCACGCAGGAGATGGTACCACTGAGTCGATCTTTCCCGAACGAAGTGTCCGCGCAATCTCTGTGCTTATGGGGCAAAAATCATGTGCACCACGCGAGATCGTTAAGATTTTATTAAGTATGCGCGCGTCATGCTCGCAGCATGGAATTGCAACAGAACCGGGCTCCGGGAACCGGCAGTTGCAAGAGAAGGCCGGCGGCATAGATCCCGACGGCCTTTTCTCCTTCCGGTCACAGCACAAAAATTCGCAGGCCCGTAACCGCCCGGACTCAACGTCTCACGACGACTCAGACAGCGTCACCTCTGTTCGGCCTGCGCTCGCGCACGAGCGAGGCGAACGCGTAGATCAGAATCGCAAGCGGCGCGAACAGCACCAGCATCGCGAACAGCGTCATGACGTTGGCGACGAAGTCGTCCGAGACCTGCGGACCTGCGACCGTCGAAACGATCCGGCTTGCTGTTCCGATCAGCGCGAACAATCCGACGATCGCGAACAGAATGACCAGCGGCGTTGCCGCAAGCCATAGATTCGAAACGAAGCGTCTGATCGTCGGCATGGTTGTCAGCTCGAAGCGCATGTCCGGTCGGTGAGCGAACCGGTTCTGCGCTCTGGTCTCGGTGTGCCGTCGAAGGGTTCACGAGCCCGAGGCTAGTGCACCGGCATCGGCGGACGCACCACCGGTCCGTCGTCATCGGCGAGCTGCGAGGTGGAAGCAGGCGGTAGCGGCGACGGAACGGCAGCAGCTTGTGGTGGAGGTGCGACCGGCACTGGTGCGTAAGTTGGTGCATAGGTCGGAGCGGCGGCCATCGGCCTGGGTTTGCGCACAGGCGGCGCCGGCGGCCGCGGCGGCAGAGCCGAGAGCTTCGCGCGTGGATCGGCAATCCTGGCCTCAGCCGGCTTCGGCGGTGCGGCCTTCGCGATCTCGCGCGCGATCTGCTCCTGGCTCGCTTTCAGTTCGGCCATGTTGGCCTTGAGCTGCTCGATCTGCTGCGTCATCGCGGCAAGATCGCGCGTCATCGACTGGAGCGACTGCGCCGCGTCGGGCGCCGTCGTCGGCGGGCTCGTGTTGCCGTTGTCCTGCGCCTGAGCCGGAATTGGCGGCTGCGCGGCGGGTTGATCGGCCACCGTGGCCTGCTGTTCGGTTGTGGCCTGCTGTTCGGTTGACGCAGCCTGCTCCGTTGCCGGCGGTGTCGCTTGTGACGGCGAAGCGACCACGGTCGGCATCCATGCAGCAACCATCGCTTTTGCGGTATCGCCGTGGGTCTGCCAGGCGATGGCTGCGGCGGCGCTGCCTCCGGCAAACAGCAGGGTGACGAACGCGCTGCGAAGCCATCTGCCGACCGACGAGCGCTTGCGCGTGACGCGGAGATCGCTGGCGGCTGCGCGAACTGCGGTGTCGACTGACGGCGCCGCGGAGGAAATCTCTTTCATCAGATTGATCTTCAGATTGATCTTGGGCTCCGGACGCGTTGCGCTGTCAGGCACGAGCGTGGGCGTGGTCGCGGCCTTGTCCGGGCGCGCGGCGAGGACGATCTCGGGCGCGATATCGAGCGCGTCGTGCGGATCGTTATCCTTGACCGTGTCCTTCACGATTTCATCGACGATTTGCTTGCTGTTCAGCGTCGCGAGCATCGAAGCTCCTTAAACCTTGGTCGTCCGCATTCGCGCGAGCCGATGGAAAGAGATCAGTCGGTCCTCCACCCCCAGTGCGCACGAGTCCAGCCGGGTTTGACGAAAGCAAGGCGGCAGGAAGGAGAGTGTGGGGCTGCCCCCTTGCGGGCGTGCCGGCGGAACCCCTGGCTCCCGGACACTTGTCAGTTTTCCCGCCGTGCCGCCATTTTTTCAGCACGATTTGGGCAGCAGATGTAGAAGGTTGGGGGCGCAACCTGGGGCAGGCTGTGCAAAAATCCTCTATCGCAATACTGGTAGCCGCGTTGCTGCCACTGGGCGGTTGCATGCAGGCGACCCTGTCGCCGTCCAACAGCGCGAGCATGACGCCACGCGACCGTCAGTTGCTGGCGCATACGCCTTACGCGCAGGCGAACGTACCCGAGCAATATCTCCGCCATATCGTCGACTATTCGCGCAAGGAGCAGCCGGGCACGATCCTGGTCGATACCGACGCGCGCTATCTCTACTACGTTCTGCCCGATGGCAAGGCGATCCGCTACGGCGTAGCCGTCGGCGAGGAGGCGATGGCGTTCTCCGGCGTGGCACGGGTCGGCCGCATGGCCGCGTGGCCGGACTGGATCCCGACACCGGAGATCCAGGAGCGGCTTGGGCCCTATCCTTCGCGCGTTCCCGGTGGCGCGGCCAATCCGCTCGGTGCGCGGGCGCTTTACCTCTATGCCGGCAACAAGGACACGCTCTATCGCATCCACGGCACCAATCAGCCGGAATATATCGGCCAGGCGATCTCCTCCGGCTGCATCCGGATGCGCAACGAGGATGTGATCGACCTCTACGACCGGGTGAAGATGGGTTCGACCGTGGTGGTGCTGCCACCGGGACGGACGGCGCAAAGCGGGGCAGGAGACGGCTTGCGCGGGTAAGCAGGTAGCTGCGGAGATCGTTGAACTGGCGCGGGCTCGGCGAGCGTTGACCGGGCCCTTCTACGTTCTGGAACCGCAAAACGTGAAATGCCTCACAGCGGATGTGCTGCAGGTGAGCTATGCCTGACGCGCTAGCTGCCAACGGAGGCACCATGCAGAAATTCTTTTATGAATTGAACGAGCACGACCGCCGCATTGCGCGAAAGTGGCGGTGGGCAAGTGTCAGCTTTTACGGCTCGATTCTCGCAGGACTGATCCTGTACGCGGCGGTGCACTTGAATCCGGAGGTGAACTACGCTTCCGCCGATTCCGTGCCGCATGCAAAGGTCGCGAGCAGTTCGAGGCACTGAGCTTCGAGCGGCCTCGCTACTCGTCGGGCCGGGCGATCCGCCATTGCAGGGTCGTGGCGTTGCCATTGGTGTCGCCGGGCGCCTTGTCGGCGGGAGACGTGTAGAGCGGGCGATAGCGGTACGCCCACATCTTGCTGCCGTCATTGCGTGTGATCACGGTGAAGTCGCCGACCGCCTTGGCGTCGGTGGGCGCTGACAGCGGTGTCCAGATCTGGGCACATTTGCCGTCGCAGTTCGATGTCTTGCCGCTGGTGTCACGCTCATAATAATAAAGCGTCATACCTTTGAGATCGACGAGCTTTGGGCCTTGCTTGGTCAGGATCACGCGCGCCGGCGCGGTCGTGGCGTCGGGCTTTGGCGGCGGCGGAGCATCCGAGCCATGTCCGTTTGCGAGCGCCTGCCCGGAAAGGAGCAGTGCGGCTGCGGCCACCATGACGAACCTGAACATCCAAGGCCCCCGATCACAAAATTAATCGCGCGTTAAGCGCAGAATGGGGCGACGGTAACAGTCGAAAGTTAGTTCCAGGTTTCGCCGCGCTGCGACAAATGTGGGCACTGGTTGCAATCGGCGAGGATTTGCGGGAACTCTATCCCACGCGACATCCAAGCGGGGAGTTACGCCATGGCCTTTTCGCTCTACGACGCAACGGTTGCCAATTATCTCCAGATTCTGGGCGCGGTCGGCGGTTTCCTCGACAAGAGCCTGGTCCATTTCAAGGAGAAGGGCATCGATCCGGCCGAGGTCGTGGAGACGCGGCTTGCGCCGGACATGTGGCCGCTGCGCGCCCAGGTGGTGTCGGTCGCGCATCATTCGCGCGGCGCGCTCGCAGCGGCGAGGGACGGGGTGTTCGTCCCGCCGAGCATCAACCCCGATCACGACTACGCCTCGCTTCAGGCGCTGGTGACCGAGGCTCGCAACGAGATCTCCGCTCTGACACCCGAAGCCGTCGATGCTCTGGTCGGCCGCGATGTCACCTTCAAGGTCGGTGACCGCACGGTGCCCTTCACCGCGGAGGGTTTTCTGATGTCGTTCTCACTGCCGAACTTCTTTTTCCATGCGACCGCGACCTACGCCATCCTCCGTCACAAGGGCGCGCCGCTGGGAAAACGCGATTTCATTGGCCGGCTGAAGCTGAAGACGTGAGCGCACTCACGTCGGCGCCTCGCGCATCGGCGCGCGGCTAAGGTCATTGCCCGCGGCGATCGCCTTGCGCAGCAGCCGCATTAATTCATCGGCTTCCTTGTCGGTCAGGCCGCGGAGCATGATCCGCTGCGCCGCCTCGACTGCTGGTGTGATGGCACGCAGCGTCTTGCCTCCTTCGTCGGTGATCTCGAGTTCGCGCGCGCGCCGGTCGCGGCTGCTGGCGCGACGCTCGGCAAGGCCCTTCTGCACGAGGCGATCGATCACGCCGGTGATGGTCGTGCGGTCGTACGCGATCAGGCCTGCCAACGTCACCTGGTCGAGCCCGGGATTGGCCTTGATGGTCGCGAGCGCCGCATATTGCACAGGCGTGAGGTCGAAGCCTGCGTCCTCCACCTCGGCGAGGAATACCGCCACGGCAATCTGCTGAAAGCGACGGGCCAGATGGCCGGGCATGTCGTTGTTGTCTTTCACCGGACGCTCCTCGGATGACGGGCATTGACAAGTATACTGATAGTCAGTATACTGATCAATACTGAAGAAGGACCTAACGCGGTCCACTTAACGCGCAACAGGGGAGGAGCAGGTCTCATGCAGTTCCATCTCAATGGATTTTTGGCCGGCGACCCCGATATCGCCGACCCGGCAGAGCGCATTCAGGCCTCCGGCGCGGCCGGCTCCGTTCCGGACGAGGTCGACGTTTTGATCGTTGGTTGCGGCCCGGCAGGACTCACGCTCGCGGCGCAGCTCGCCGCGTTTCCCGACATCAAGACCTGCATCGTCGAGCAGAAGCCCAGTCGCCTTCTCGTCGGCCAGGCCGACGGCATCGCCTGCCGCACCATGGAAATGTTCCACGCCTACGGCTTTGCCGAGCGCGTGCTGAAGGAGGCCTATTGGGTCAACGAGACGACGTTCTGGAAACCCGACGGCAAGCACAGCGCAAACATCGTGCGCAGCGGCCGGGTGCAGGACGTCGAGGATGGGCTATCCGAATTTCCGCATGTCATCCTGAACCAGGCGCGCGTGCATGACGGCTTTCTCGACGTCATGCGCAAGTCGCCAGCCAAGCTCGAGCCGCACTACGCACGGCGTCTGATCGATCTCCATGTCGACCCCGCGGCGCGCTTCGAAGATCATGCGGTGACGGTGAGGTTGGAGAGGATCGATCCGGCTCACGAGGGTGGGATCGAAACCGTGAAGGCGCGCTATGTCGTCGGCTGCGATGGCGCGCGCTCCGGCGTGCGCAAATCCATCGGCCGTGAGTTGCACGGCGATTCCGCCAACCACGCCTGGGGCGTGATGGACGTGCTCGCGGTGACCGACTTTCCCGACATTCGGTTCAAGGCACTGATCCAGTCGGCCAACGACGGCAGCATCATCGTGATTCCACGGGAGGGAGGCTATCTCGTGCGCCTCTATGTCGAGCTGACGACGCTCGATATCGGCGAGCGTGTTGCGAACCGCAAAATCACCTCCGACGATTTGATCGCGAAGGCGCGCCGCATTCTCAATCCCTACACGCTCGAGGTGAGGGAGATCGCCTGGTGGTCGGTCTACGAGATCGGTCAGCGCCTGACAGACAAGTTCGACGATGTGCCGGAGGCGGAGACCGCGACGCGGCTGCCTCGCGTCTTCATCGCTGGCGATGCCTGCCACACTCACAGCCCGAAGGCGGGGCAGGGCATGAACGTCTCGATGCAGGACGCTTTCAATCTGGGCTGGAAGCTTGCCGCCGTGCTGCGCAAGCAGTGCGCACCGCACCTTCTGCACAGCTATTCGAGCGAACGTCAGGCGGTGGCAAAAGAGCTGATCGAGTTCGATCGCGAGTGGGCGACGATCCTGGCCTCGGCCAAGGGCGACGGCAAGGCCGCGGATGCAGCCAAGACCCAGGACTACTTTGTCCGCCACGGGCGCTACACCGCGGGGACAGCAACGCATTATCGGCCGGGGCTCCTGACCGGTAACACCACACATCAGCATCTGGCCAGCGGTCTCGTGATAGGCAAGCGTTTTCATTCCGCACCGGCGATCCGCCTTGCCGATGCAAAGCCCGTTCACCTCGGCCACGTCGCCAGGGCGGACGGCCGCTGGCGCATTTTTGCGTTTGCGGGCGCGGGCGACCCCGCGGCGGGCGACGGAGCGATTGCCTCGTTCTGCGATTTCCTGAGCCAGGGACGGGAGTCCCCGGTGCGACGCTATACGCCGGTAGATGCGGATATCGACTCCGTGATCGATGTACGCGCGGTGTTCCAGCAGGATCATCGCGAGCTCATCATCGGCGCGATGCCGCCACTGCTTCTGCCGGCGAAGGGGCGGTACGGACTTCGCGACTACGAAAAGATGTTCTGCCCCGATCTCAAGAGCGGTCACGATATCTTTGCCATGCGCGGGATCGGTCGCAATGCAGGATGCATGGTCGTGGTGCGGCCGGACCAATACGTCGCACATGTGCTGCCCCTCGATGCGTATGCAGAGCTGGCGGCATTCTTCGACAGCTTCATGTTGCAAGTGAATTGAGGGTCGCGCGATGAATGGCGGATGAATATTGAACCCGTCTGCCATCGGCCTCTTCATCTTTCGGCCAGTTCGACGCGGTGGCGCGGAACGCTCGCTCCGCTCGAACGTTCCTGCTCGCATGAGGAGGATCACGCTATGAAGCTTAGACTTGCGTTTGCCGCAGCCATGCTGCTCGCGCCGACCGCCGCACTCGCGGCGCCCGGCATCGTCACTGCGTCCGTCGGGTTGAGGGCGGGGCCGGGTCCCGGCTTTCCGATGGTCGATCGCATTCCCGGAGGCTCCCGCGTCAATGTCCACGGCTGCCTTGACGGCAAGGCCTGGTGCGACGTGAGCTGGTCGAACGACCGCGGCTGGGTGTCGTCGCAATATCTCGAATATCTCTACCGCAACCACTACGTCTATCTGCCCGACTATGTCGACGAGGTCGACGTGCCGGTGGTGCCGTTCGCGCTGAGCTCGTACTGGTCGAGCTACTATGCCGGCCGGCCCTGGTATCACCGCCGCGACTACTGGGCGAACTACTGGACATCGCATGAGCGCAATGCGACGCGGATGACGCTCGATCCGCGAGCCGCGCGCATCGGGCGAGCCGCGACGCGCGAAGGTGCGATCGCGGTCGGAGGCGGGCGCGCCGGCGAAGCCGCGCGTGTGACGCGCGAGCAATCGCAGGCTCGCGAGATCCGCGGTCGCCCGGCGGATGCACAGGCGCGGATGACGCATGAGAACGCGGTACGTGCGACGCACGAGAATGCGCGCGCCGCTGCCCATGAGAACGCTCGCGCCGCGGCCCGCGTGCAGCCAATGGCGCGCCCTCAGCCGCAGAATGCGCGCAGTCACGAGGCGCCGCGCGTCTCGGCGGCGCCCGCGGCACGTCCCGCGATGCCGCACGTCGCGCAGCCCAATGTCAGTCATGGCGCGCCGATGAACGCGCATGCGCAGATGCCGGCTCCGCGCGCAGCAGCGCCCGCGACACCCCATGTCGGTGGTGGTGGTGGCGGCGGTGCGCCGCATATCAATGCCGCGCCGCATGGCGGCGGTGCGCCCGCCGGAGGCCCTCCGGGCCGTGAGCGGCACTAACAAGAGCGAAAGCCCGGCCAAGAGCCGGGCTTTTCCTTTCCGGCCTGCACAATTTGAGGCAATTACGCAGAGGTAGATTTCATCGAACGTAACAACTTCACCGGATGCTCCCTTTGTCCACTCGGGGCAAGGGGCTTACGGGAGGATGACGATGAGACAGCCAGGCCATTCGGAGACGCGCCGGCAAAATGTCGCGATGAAG
This sequence comes from Bradyrhizobium sp. UFLA05-89, assembly GCF_059803475.1. NCBI lineage: Bacteria > Pseudomonadati > Pseudomonadota > Alphaproteobacteria > Hyphomicrobiales > Nitrobacteraceae > Bradyrhizobium > Bradyrhizobium sp. UFLA05-89. The sequence continues at coordinate 36,630 of NZ_JBANBA010000068.1, forward strand.
TCGATGTCGAAGGAGGCGAAGCAGCTCGCGCGTGTGATCGCCGGCTATCGCGGCTCGCTTCTCGATCTCGACCAGCAGCGGACGAGGACGAAATTGTCCGACGCCGAAAAGGGTATTTTGGACGAGCGGCGCAACAATTTGCTTGTGACGATTGCAGCATTGGAAGACCGCCTCTCGGCGGTGCAAGGATTGATCGACCTCGGCCGGCCGCACGTCATTCGCGTGCATTGACCGCCGCCAGCGCGTCCGACATCCATGACGTGATGGTTTCGCGTGCCGCGGCGGCGGTCGCGAGGCTGCACGATGCTCTGGACGGCACCAAATTGCCATGCTCCCGGCGAATTGCCGCCAAAGCCCGCTGGCACGTGAGAAGCGGGAGCAGGGGACGTGCGATGGGGACGACAGTGGCTTACAAGATGGTCGCAGAACGCGACAATGAGACGTATAGGTTCGAGCGTGAGAGCCGGCTCGTGATCGTGGCGAAGGCGCGCGTGTGGGCGAGCGAAGGCTGGCAGGTCGTGATAACCGACCAGGATGGCAAGGCCTACGCGCCGGCCGAATTCGAGGCGTTGCTGGCGGCCTGACCGGCCGCTTGATGGGGACAGGGGACAATTTTGACGTCATCTGATCGATCGGGGCGCGGGCTAATCGCGCCCCTGTTTGGCGTGGCCGCAGCAGTCCTGCTGACCGCGACCATTGCGCGCGCGCAAAATCTCGACGAGGGCAAGCCGCCGCAAAAACTGTTTGCCGATGGCTGCGCGAGCTGCCACCGCAGCCCGCGCGGTCTCGCCAAGGGGCGCTTCAGCTTCACGCTCTATTGGTTCCTGAAGGACCATTATGCGAGCAGCGCGGATTCGGCGAAGGCGCTCGCCGCCTATCTGGAGAGTGTCGACAGCCCGCCCGCGGGAAAGTCGCGCGCGGCGGCGAAATCGTCGAAGCCCACCGGTGCACCTCGGTCGTCGCTGCGACCGCCAGCGTCAGTGCCGCAGAGGTAACGGGTTACGCGGCTACCCGCTCAGCTCGTGCGCACTTTCGAAGCTCTGGCCGCCTGCGGCTGTTTCGCGGAGCCTCGCGCATCGCGCGCAACGGTGTGCCGGGCCGAGCGTGCGGCCGCGAGCTTCCTCGCAGCAATCTTTTTGTGCGGCTTCGCCTCAGCCGTGGCCTGCCTGGAGGTCGCGCCGCCCCGGCGAGACACATATTCCTGGCCGTCGATAGGGCCAACATGCGGCGGATCGTGGTCGAGATAGGGCCGGCCGATGCCGAGCGCCTTGCCGTTGGCATCGACCCACTTCCATAGCAGTTCGGTGGAGACCCAACGCTGCGCGCGGTTCTCGCCCTTGACGCTCACGATATCGGCGGCGAGCCCATGGCCATAACCGCCACGGGTGCTGCCGCCATGATACGACCGGTTGGAGGCGGCTTTCAGGCCGCTCGCGATCGATTGACGATAGTCGTCGCGGAAGGCGCTGGTAATGCCGGGCTCGAGACCGGCCGCCTGCGCGGCGTGAAGCGCGTGGAACAGCTTGAGCTTGAAGCTGCGGTCCATGCCGCCGATCACGTAATCCATCAGCGACATGCCGGCCTTGTCCGCGGCCTTCGGATCCTTCCAGGCAAAATCCTCGTCGACCAGCTTGGTGAACGTCCTCATGACCGTCACCATCTTGCCGCGACGCTTCACCGTCACGCTACGGCGCTCCTCCTCCTTGATCGAATCCTCCTTGGGCGTGCGCTGATAGAGCGCCCAGAGATAGCGGTCGATGCAGACGTCGACGACGAGGCATTCGTCGGCGACTTCGAGCGGATCCGGACCCTCGCGCGTGACGGCTGTCGCGTCGGTCGAGACGGGCTCCGCGCTCGCTGCGGCGAGTGGCGGCGTCTCCGCAGGCAGCACATCCGTCGGATCTGCGGAAGCAAGCTTGACGGTCGGCTCGTGCGTCTCCGTGGCGGTGATGCGCTCCGGCGTGCTTGAACTTGCGGGCTGCGGCGCTGTTTCCGCCGGCAGCATCTGTGCTGGATCGGCCGATGCAAGCTTGACGATGGGATCCGATGCGGTCGCGGCTGGCACCACGTCGGTCGTCGTCGTGCTCACCGCCGGCAGTGCGATCGTCGGCACGTCGATCACGGCGACGGGCTCGCTCACGGTCGCAGCGCGCGGGACGTCGGCAGGTTCGCCGCGCGCGGCGAGAGCAGGTGCGGAAGAGTCTGCAGCGACGTTGGCGCTGCTATTCTGGATTGCCCCAGGGGCGACTGTGGTGAGCCAAAGTGCAAAGGAGCCCGCGAGTACCGCCACGGGGCACGACACCGCCACGATGAGAGAGCGCTGATCGTTCATCATCCCAGCCTCCAAAGGCTCCCGCCGGAACCCGATTGCAACAGCCAAGCATGCGACGCAGCAATTGTTCGGGCGATGATATGGCGGCGCAATGGCACAAAAGACGGTTGCGGAGCTTTTCAGCGTGAGTGTGTCCCGGTGGACACGCGCGGGTTCCCTGCAGTTCCCATACGCCTCGCTGAGCGTCGCACGATCACGACGCTGAAAACAAAAAGGCCGCCCAACGGGCGGCCTTTGAAGTCATAAGCGCAGAGCCAATCAAAGTAGGTACCGCAAAGCCAGCCCCGGGATTCTCAAAATCGGCACGAGCTGAAACATTCTGCCCGGTCGCGTCGACCTTAATAGAAAATTGTTTCACGCGAAATGAGGAACTATGACTTCGCTTAATGCAAACCCTTAACGCGCGATGCAGCGTGAAAAGTCATGACTGGAGCGCGCCCGGCCAGGCCGATATGCAGATAGTGCCAAGGCGCGCCAGCATCGCGCACCATTACCGGCTCTACTTTCCCGGCGGCGTGTAAGCGGCGGCGAGGCGCGAGGCCTTTTCCGCGACCGACTTGAACTCGCCCATCTTCCAGGCGCGCACCGTTTCGATTTTCGCGATCGCACCGCTCGCAGCAGCCGCCATGCCGACCGCGATGGCATCGGAGCCGTCGGGCATATCCGTGATGATCACGGCATCATGCGCGCCGGTGGTCATGAACGCGCCAAGCAACTTGCCGCCGGCCTTCTCGACCAGCGTGTTGACGACCTCGGTGCGGTCCGTCGGCTTTTCGACAAGTCCCTTCACGCCCGTGTTCGAATAGGAGACGTAGGTGATGAACAATGGCATCGTTCCCTCCGTTGGGTGACTGAGCGCACGATCAGCTTTTTGAAAAAGGCGCCCGCAAGGGCGAGGATCAAGCCTGCCGACGGCATGCAAGCTGCCTGAAAAACGAAGCGGACTTCGGCACGTCCAGTGTGGCGGCAGCGAGGGACTATAGTCCCTTTTTCCGACGCGACAATGCGTTCACCTCGTGCAAGCGCGGTTGGGCTCTTGCGAAAGGTATCATCTTGGTGGAGCAATTGATGAGTATCGCTTTCGCTCCATCCACCTCCAAATTAAATCTTCCAAATCAACTCCTGCAAGTCGCATCCTCCAGGTCAAATCGCGCACATGCTCGTCATCTCCATTCAAAGTCAGGTCGTTCACGGCCATGTCGGCAACTCGGCCGCCGTCTATCCCATGCAGGCGGAGGGCGTGAATGTCGCGGCGGTGCCGACGACATTGCTGTCGAACCACCCGCGCTATCCGACGCTGCGCGGCCGCGTGCTGGACGCGGATCTGGTGGCCGATCTCCTGCTCGGCGTCGAGGAGCGGGGCCTGATCGAGCGGGGAAGCGTCCTTCTCACGGGCTATCTCGGCTCGCCTGCAAATGCAGAGGTCATCGCCGATTTCGTCGAGCGCGCGCGGCGACGAAATCCAAAGCTTATCTATCTCTGCGACCCCGTGATCGGGGACGACGGCAAGGTCTACGTCGCGGACGGCATTTTGGATGTGATCCGCAAGCGGCTCGTGCCGTCTGCGACCATCATCACGCCGAACCAGTTCGAGCTGGAACTGCTGTCCGGTATTGCAGTGAAGGATGCGTCCAGCCTGCTGGCCGCGAGCGTCGCCCTCGCGGCGCAGGGCCCCCGAGGCGTCATCGCGACCGGTTGCACGCTCGCCGACACGCCAGCAGCGCAGGTGGAGACGACCCTCTGGCAGGGCGAAAAACTGTCGCGCTTTGCGACAGCACGGCTGCCGATCCGGCCGTGCGGGACCGGCGACCTGCTGTCGGGACTCGTGGCGGCGGGGCTTGCGAAGGGAGTGACGGCCGAGACGGCGGTTCAGCTGGCAGTCGATGCTGTGTTTGCGGTGCTCGGACACACACATCAAGCCGGGTCGGAGGAGCTTTGCCTCGTCACACCTACAGATTGAGTAAGTGCTATTGTAATTATCTATGGATGCTAAACGTGGCGGTTCGGAAATGCGGCAAACTTCGGGCCGTCAACAACACATACAGTTAGAAGCCCTATTGTCCCCGTAATACATTGTGTGGGTTGGGGTTGTTCGGGCGCGTATCGGGAGAACCTATCCATGGCAAGTGTTGAGCAATTGCGAAGAAAGGACTCGGTAAACTTGGTTCAGCTAGAGGCGGACATTGCGTCGGTTCGCCCGGGAAGTTCATTAGCTTCAATTGCATTACCTGATTATGTCGAGCACACGGAGGGGGTCACGCGCGTAGGGGCCCTCAGCGCAGAGGCGGTCATTCGCGACTACGAGTCCGCCGCAAAAGAGATCGAGGCGATGGGGGCCGAGCTGATCGGCGCTGCGCGAAAATGCGAAGAGCTGACGGCCCAGGTGCACGATGCGATCGCGTATATGCGCGAAACGGCTGCGGGTTACCGGGAAGAAGGACGCAAGATCTTCAAGAGGATCGAAGAATGCGCCCTGTTCACCGAGGACGTCCGCAAGACATGCGAGCAGGTGAAGCGCAGAATGGAAGCCTCAGGCCGTGTTTCCTCCACGGAGGAGAATGAGCCGGCCGAGCAGGAGCAGGTCTCCGAAAGCGCGTAGATCCCTCTGGATCTGGTCCCCTTGATCCGAGGGATGTGAGACCGCCCTCGGGCGGTCTCTTTTTGCTTTTTTCGAGAGCTTCGCGATCTGCCGCATTATCGGCTAGTGGCGCGTTGCACGGACTTCCAGCGTGGTCTGGGTGATCCTGGCCACGAAGCCCTCAAAATTTACGACCCTCTGCTTGACCAATTGTTCGTGCAGGCCGGCGATTTTCTGCGATTCTGCGACGAAGCTATCATACGCCTGCTTGGCGAATTCCATCTGAAGCTCGAACGCCTCCGCAGGTGAGCTAGCGCTCGCAAGCTTCCCGACGAAAGACCAGGCGTGTTCAAACGACCTCCTGGTGTAGTCGCCATAGGCATCTGTGATCGCCTGAAGACTAACCGGTACGAGTTCCATCGAAGCGGCTGGCACGTCTGCTGCCTCGGTGGTTGAAATCTCGGTCGACGGGAGCTGCAGATTGAGGTCGACATCGGCCTCCAGCTCGGTCGCTTGACTGGTTTCCGGCTCGGCAGCCGGCAACTGATCCGTTGCGGTCGCGTGTTGCTCGTCGGCCTTGGTCTGCTTCGTCTTTTTCTTTCGGTTACGCTGGCCGGATTTTCCGGTCGGCTTGGTCTGGTCCGCGCTCAACATTACAAAATCACTCCCCAAATCGATGAAGCCACAACCCTCCGCCGTATTTGCGCTAAAATCGCGATTACGGCTTGTCGCGGGCGTGGCAGGCATGTGATGAGATTTGGCAGGATGAACGCCGGGCCCGGAGGTATCAGCTTCCGTGGCACCTGCGAAATCTGCATTGTTGCAATGCAGCAACACGGGCTACCGCACTGCAGCATAAGGACATAGCTCCGGATCTCAAATCTACCCAGGAGATTCGGTGTGAAGACAATTTCGTTAACCATTGCAGCTGCCGCCATGTCGGTTGCTGCTGCCACCGCAGCGTTCGCCGCGGAACTGCCGAGCTATGAAGCCAATGGCTTTCCGGTCTCGCCGGTGCAGGTGGGCCTGCTCGGCGCCGCGCACGTGAACCAGCAGGCGGCCGCCACCACCGCGCCATCTCCGCAACAGGTCAGCGTGCTGACGTCGCGCGCCAAAGTGACGACCGCAACGACCGCGCCGGTGACAACCGGCACCGCGCGCTGAGCACGATCCGAGAGAGCAGGGTGGGCCTGCGCCGTTAGCCAGCCCATCCTGCCGGCTGATCCCGCGACCACGGTCCAGGTGCAGCCCCGGGCTCGCGTATCGTCAAATTGACAGACCTAAATTAACTCAATCGTAGATTGCGCACACTATCCGGTTGCGCGCAGGCCAAGCCTGGCACAACCGGAAAGGATACGATCTTGAAGCGCATTTTCGCAAAATTTATCGCTGACGAGTCCGGCGCGACCGCGATCGAGTACGGACTGATTGCCGCCGGCATCGCGCTTGCCATCATCGAAGTCATCTATGCGCTCGGCACCAATCTGGTTGAGAAACTCACCGCGCTGGCGACCGCGTTGAAGTAGAGCGCTGAACGCGTGGCCCCGGATGGAGTGAAAGCGTAATCCGGGACCATGCCGCAGGGCCGAAGTTCCGGTTTGCGCTTCGGCCTTCGCTCGTTGAGCTACGGCGGACAAGTCGCTCCGTCCGGCTACTGAACGCTTTACCGATCGCGTTGATTGATAAATACCGCAAATCAGAAATTTTGTAAACGGGGAATCTGTCGGACCGTTGGGGCCGATCAACCGAACAGCGCGGCGTAGATCACGTAAATCCAGCCCAAGATGCCATGGATGATCGCCCACAGGATCGAATGGTTCTTGGTGTAGGAGATCGCGATGGCCAGCGCCGAGCCGAACCCGACGCCATATTTCGCGCTCTCGACCCGAACTCCGTAGTAGCGATTGCCGTTCATGGTCGTCCTCGCTTCGCTGGTCGTCGTGGTGCGGCTTTACGCCTTCCGCACGAACTCCGATTTCAGATTCATCGCGCCGATGCCGTCGATCTTGCAGGCGATGTTGTGCCCGTCGCTGGCGTCCTGGAGGCGGATGTTCCTGACCTTGGTGCCGCCTTTGACGACCGACGACGATCCCTTGATCTTGAGGTCCTTGATCACGATGACGCTGTCGCCATCGGCAAGCCCATTGCCGTTGGCATCACGCGCGCCCGCCTCCTGCGCCGCTTCCGAGGCCGCCTCAGTCGACGTGCTCCACTCATGGGCGCATTCCGGGCAGACCCAGAGACCGCGATCCTGGTAGGCATGCTCCGAACGGCAGTTCGGGCATTTCATGGCGTCGTCCATCGTCAAACTCATCCCCCTTCTCAGGCGGGCGCACCGTAGGGGCCGGGGAGGGGAAAGCAAGGGAAATCCGGGCCGTTTCCCTCCCATCATCGTGACGCAGCATTTGGCTGATACGGCTTGTGGCCTGCCTCACGAAGCATAGCTGATGGGGAGCGGATTACCGCTTGCGCCTCTTTCAGGTAACATCATTGCATGAGCGAAATCGAAACCCTGTTTGGTGTGTTGCGCCAGTCGGCTGACGAAGGCGTCGTCGACATGCTCGAGCGCATGGTGCGGGAGGCGCCGGACCATGCCTTGAACCGCATGAACGCGCTCGACCTTGCGGCAAATGCCGGCCTCGACGAGGAGCGCGTCGTCGCAGGCCTGCTGCACGCGGTGCAGCTCGGCATGGCCGAGCTGACCTGGAGCGTGATCTGCCCGAGCTGCGCCGGTGTGCTGTCCGCCAACAAGAGCCTGAAGACCCTCAACAGCCCGCACTATCATTGCGCCTTCTGCGCCGCGGGCTATGAGACGACGCTGGACAATCTGGTCGAGGTGACCTTCACGATCAGCCCGCGGGTGCGCAAGATCGCGGCCCACAATCCCGACGAGCTGTCGCTGGCCGACTACTATCGCCAGATCTTCTGGAGCTCGGCGATCGATCTCCCGGGCGACGTGGAGACGCTGCTGCGCGAGGTGACGCTCGAGACCTTCGACCTGCCGCCGGGCGAGCGAGCCATCCTGTCCCTGCACGCGCCGGAAGGCACGTTGATCGTCTTCGATCCCGTGACGCACACCGCCCAGTTCCTCGAGATCAAGGGCGAGGAGACCAGCGAGCGGCAAAACCTCTCGATGATCTTCAGCAAGGCCGAGACGCCTGCCGAGGCGGTCACACTGCGCCCGGGGCCGTTGCGGCTGGCGCTGGACAACCGCACCGATGGCCGCGTGCTGCCGGCGGTGTGGGTCGCAAACAAGGCGCTCGAGGATCTCCTGACGCGGCGCAAGCCGGCGCTGACGGCAAAACGCCTCCTCACCAACCAGACTTTTCGCGATCTCTACCGCACCGACACACTCGCCATCGGCCAGCGCCTGAAGATCCTCAGCCTGACCTTCCTGTTCTCGGACTTGCGCGATTCGACGGGGCTCTACGAGCATGTCGGCGATCTCGTCGCCTTCGATCTCGTCAATGAGCATTTTCGCCTCTTGCAGGAGATCATCGTCTCCGAACACGGCGCCATCGTGAAGACGATTGGCGATGCCGTGATGGCGACCTTCGAGACGCCCGACCGTGCCATTGCCGCCGCCATCCGCATGCGCGAGGCGATGAGCGACCTCGGCGCCGAGCGCCAGCATCAGGGCCTGCTGCTGAAGATGGGCATCCACGAAGGCTCGTGCCTCGCGGTCACGCTCAACGGCCAGCAGGACTATTTCGGCCAGACCGTCAACATCGCCTCGCGCGTCCAGGGGCTTGCCGCCTCACGCGCGATCGTGGTGACGGAGCCGGTGGTGGAGCACGCCAGCGCGCGGACCCTGCTCGAGGCCGGCGGCTTGCAGCCGACGCGCCGCAGCGTGGCACTGAGCGGCATCGCGGACCGGGTGTCGGTGTACGAGATCCCCTGAGGCGGGCAGGGCCGGGTGGGGACAAAACCAAAAACGCGAAAACAACCCCATGCAAAGTAGCCGGTGGCCGGGTGGGACGATCTACGGATTTGACGAATTCGGTTGACGCGTCGGGCAAATCACCGGCATGATGTCATCATCGCAGTTGACGGTCCGCAGCCCGGATGGAGCAAAGCGAAATCCGGGACTGGAGCCCACGGGACAATACCCGGATTGCGCTGCGCTCCATCCGGGCTACGCGACTCCTTATGTACGGCCGTTCAAGACGGACGTGATCTCTTTAATGGTTGCTTTGCAGATCGCGCTGCTTGATGCGGTCGCCGCATCTTGCGCGGCCATTTCTGGAAATCATACTGGAGGCCGTCATGCCCGTTGCGCAGAAAGCTGTCATTGCCACCACCTCGCTACGTGGTTTCATTCTCAGGCATCTGGCGCTGTTCGCGGCGGCCGCGCTGTTCGTGTTCGTGCTGGGCTTGACCTATGGGCTGGATCTCAGCCCGGGATTTTTCTGAGCGAAAGTGAACTCGTAGCCCGAATGAGCGAAGCGACATCCGGGGAACGGAAGACCCGGATGTCGCTCCATCCGGGCTAGGCTGCTCTACCCGTCGTACAGGCTCACCAATCCGGATAGCCGTAAAGGTCCATCATATAGGGCGGGGGCATCCAGGGTCCTCGCGGCGGCCGGGCCCGCCGAGGTGCGGCTGCCTGTACGTGCTGGCGCACAGGCGCATCGTTCTCCTTCATCACGGTCCGCGCAACTGGTTTCGCGGATGACGCAGCGACCTGCGTTTGCAGCGCCTGCACCTGCGCAGCGAGGCGCGCAGCGTCCCCCGCATCCTTCTCCCGCGCCGTCTTGAGTTGTTGAATGGCGTCGGCCTGCTCGCGAAGCGTTTGCTCGTGACTGCTTTTCAGTTGCTCGAGCTTTTCGTTGATGCTCGCAAGCGACTGCGTGATGGTCTTGAGCGATTGCGCGAGCTCGGCGGCTGTCTGGTCGGGCGGTGTGGCGGGGGCTGGCGGAACACTTTCCGCTTGCTTCTCCACTTGCTTCTCCGGTTCCTTGGGGACCGGCGGTGCCGGCACGGACGTCGGCCCATCCGCAGCAGCTAGCTGGACTACCGGCGACGTCGGAGAATTGCGAGGCTCCGACACCTCCGGGGGCGCAACCGCGGCCGGCGGGGCCCATCGCGCCATGATCGCTTTGGCCTCATCGCGATATTGCGAAGCGAAGGCAGCACCAAGGATGCCTATCGCCAGCAGCAGGCCAACGAAGGCGCGCAGCATGGGTCGATCCCCTTTCAGGCCTTGATGGTTACCTTGCTGGCTAACCGGGCTCTGCGGCGCCGGCGGCTTATCCGGGGAAACGTCGCTGCGTTCCGCATCGGCCTTTGCTTGCGGGGCGGGCGGGCTATCGCTGCCGCGTTCCAATCCGGAAACCACTCGGTCCAGCCGCGCAAGTTCTTCGTTAGCGCTTTTGATCTGCTCATAGGCCCGCGTCAGCTCGCCATCGGCGTGCGGTTCAGCAGGCTTCGGATCATCCGGCTTCGGGTCGTGCGTCTCAGCCACCGATGCGCTCTCCATTCAGCCTCGCGTCAACGGAACGAGTGCGGCAGTCCGATCAAGAGGATAGTTCTCGCCGCCGTCCAAGACAACGCGGGCGCGAGGGAGAAATTATGGCGACCGTCATCCGGGCTGCGGGTTGACTACAGGAGCTGTTCCCCGATCGCCTTGCAGCCGCGCGTTGTCCCCTAGGCATCCGTGCGACGTGCTATGTTATGGCGGGGAGGATGATCAATGAGAGTCCTGACAGCGCTACTCGCCCTGCTGCTTTCAAGTCCGGCCGCCGCCCAGGACTGCCAGACATGCTCGATGGCCGACGCCTGCATGAAGGAATACGGCAAGGCGACCTCGGAAGCCCAAAGGGCCACCAGGCAAGCCATCCGGGATTGGAAGCAGAATCTGGACAGAAAGGCCTCCGCGGAATTGTCCAGCAGGGGCATAGCCGCACTGCAAGACACAATGGAGACGCAGGTTCGTTCGGAGCTGGAGCGCCTGAAGGAATGCCTGGCGAAGATCAGGTAGCGGGGAAGCTCTCGACCCATCGCAGGGGCTTCGCACCCCAAATGTCGTGACAAGCCGGTTTGGTGCGCGCGGTGGCCGAAATCCGCCGGCGGCAACGGCGGTCATTCGAGCATGGCGAGAGCGAATTAGCTTGCCTTGCTTTGTGTCCTTCAGCACTCTTCGCGGGAAGGAGACTGACGCATGAAAATGATGACCGTCGCATGTGCTCTCGGAACGGCCCTCGTTGTGTGTAACCTTGGGATATCAGGTGCTGAAGCCCGGGCACGGAAGGCCCAGGTAGTTCGCGAACCACAGCAGAGGCTTGTTGTCACGGTGCCCGTGCTCAGGCCCACTCCGTGGGATTATAATGTTGTTCCACGCTATCGTTATCGCCCTGAGGACGACCGGGTCGATCCGTACGGTCCGCCGCTGGTGCCGTCGTGGGTCCGCTATGAGGGGTGGCGGTGGCCATACTGGTGGTGAACAACGATCGCATGATCGGCCACCGTACGCTCTCTACGCTCATCCGGGCTACTGTAGGGTGGGCAGAGCGAAGCGTGCCCACCTCTTTGGTCGCCACGGGCAGAAGTGGTGGGCACGTCGCTTACGCTCCTTTGCCCACCCTACGCGTTGCTACGCCCTCTAAGACTTAACCGCCGTCATCCGCCGCGAGGCGCAGGAATTGCCGCTTCATCGCGTTGACCCTGGAGATATAGCCCGCGACGAGATGATCGCCGCAGCGCTCGCCGGCCATCATCTGAAAGTGACGGCGTGCGTAGGCTAAGGCGGGGCCCGCGCCGCAGAGATGGATCAGAGCGGCCAGATCCTGCTTCTGCTGCGCGCTTGCCTTCACATCGCCCGCGAGGCCGAGAACCGCAACCACATTGCGGTCCAGATACACCGATGCCAGCTCGATCGCGTGGCTCGGGATTGCGCGGATATGGAAGCTGGTGAACCCGCAGCCGGTCTCCGTGACCGCGTTGCCGCGGATGCAGAACCGCGCGGCCTCGGCATAAGCCGGATCAGTCATCTGGTAGAGGCCGACGGCGCTCGAGGCGGGCCGGTAAATCGCGAGAGGATTGAGGCTCCATCGCCAGCGCCAGTAGGTGCGCGCCACCGGATTGCCCGAACTCTCGACCTGCGCCAGCGCGGCCAGCAATTCGGGCGTGATCGTAGCGGTGGAATAGGTGCGGAACAGCGGCCCGTATTGCCGCCAGTTCTCGGCCGGCTCCTTGTCGAGGGTGTTTCCGACAAAGACGAACAGCTCGGTCGGCTTGCGCATCACGTGATAGGCGATGTTGAAAAGCGCGATGGCCGCAAGCAGCATCGCGACGCCACACGCGATCCGAACCATCCGCGGTGCGCGCGCGAATGTCTTTCGCACCCACCGGGCGCCCCGCCGGAACTTGCGCAGGCGAGGGAGGAGGCTGTTGCTTTTCCTTGGCATGGCTTTTGGAGCTAGGGTTAATGCGGCTGGCGCTTGCGACCATCACCCGGCGAAGTCGATGGTATTGCCGTGAAATCTGGCGTCACCGCCCTCCGACTCCGTCTCATTGAATCCCGGCTCTGCGCTCACCCGGCCGATCGGGTTCTTGCGAGAAACAACATGCGTCTGTAGGTTGCGCCGCAGTAGCGTTAATTTTCCGTAAATGGATCGAGTGAAATGACCGCAATTCGGAGCGTGGCGTCGGAAGAAGGTTTGGACCGGAAAATGCCACCGGGTGTGCTTCTCGAAGGTCCGGTGGTCGACGCCAAGTTTCTCGATTCCTATATCGCGTTCGGCTTCATGATCGGCGGTTCGATCGCTGCGCTGATCTGGGGAGTCTGGCAAGGCATCGGCCGGGTGC
>NZ_JBANBA010000069.1:0-47775 GCF_059803475.1 Bradyrhizobium sp. UFLA05-89
CCCCTCGAGCGCCGAGCAGAATCTCGCCGAGATGGCGCAGCGGCTCGAGGCAGCACTGCGCCGGCCCACCGGCGAGACGGTCGCGCCTCCCGTTGCGCCCGAGCCGCCCGCACCCGCGGCGCGCCCGTCGCGCAACGAGACACCTGCCCCGGCGGCGCCCGCGAAGACGAGCTTTGAAAATCTCGAAGACGAGATGGCCTCCCTGCTCGGCCGTCCGAAGCCGCCTTCGTGAGACGTTCGGCTTTCCCGCGTAGAGTTTTTTTCCTTCCTGTCCTGATCGGCGCCGCTCTCCTGGCGGCGCCTGCGCATGCGCAGGACATCAGCATCAATCTCGGCGGCCAGGGCGGCGGGGGCGTCACCGAGCGCGCAATTCAGCTCATCGCGCTGCTCACGGTATTGTCGATCGCACCGTCGATCCTGATCATGATGACGTCGTTCACCCGCATCGTGGTCGTGCTGTCGCTGCTTCGCACCGCCATGGGCACCGCGACGGCGCCGCCGAACTCGGTGATCATCGCGCTCGCGATGTTCCTCACCTTCTTCGTGATGGGACCGGTCCTGCAGAAATCCTACGACGACGGCATCAAGCCGCTGGTCGCCAACCAGATCGGCGTCGAGGACGCGCTCCAGCGCGCCTCAGTTCCCCTGCGCGGCTTCATGCAGAAGAACGTGCGCGAGAAGGACCTCAAACTCTTCATGGACCTCTCCGGCGAGCCGCCGCCGGCAACCCCGGACGAGCTCGCACTCCGCATCCTCATTCCCTCGTTCATGATCTCGGAACTGAAGCGCGCCTTCGAGATCGGCTTCCTCCTGTTCCTGCCCTTCCTGATCATCGACCTCGTCGTCGCCTCCGTCCTGATGTCGATGGGCATGATGATGCTGCCGCCAGCGGTGGTGTCACTGCCGTTCAAGCTGATCTTCTTCGTGCTGGTGGACGGCTGGTCGCTGGTCGCAGGAAGCCTGGTGCAGAGTTACGGGGGGTGACGCCTCACACCGAGGTCGCCTACCCCTTGACGTCATACTGCTTGCTGAGGTGATCGCCGATCTGCACCAGCATGGCGACGCATTCGGGGTAGCCGGGCTTGTCGATGGTGGACTGGTCGGATTCGTCGCGGAACTCCCAGCTGTTGCCATCGCGGAGAACGATGATCTTCATGCCCTCCGAACAATCGGCATGGACCTTCAATTCGGCTTTCGCCATGGCGATCAATTCGGCTTCGGTCTTGACGGGCTTGCTCATGTCCACGCTTCTCCCGGCATCGGCGCACGACGGCAAATTGCCGCGTTGGCGGACGGCTGTCGAGAGGCCTTGGCAAACGGTCTAGCGGGCCATCTTGATCTGCCTCACGGGCGGGATCGAGGGCAGCGAGCCGGTGTGATCGGTCTCGTCCTTGGCCTGCGGCGGCATGGGCGCGCGAGCGGTGGCGTCGGGGAAGCGCTGCTTCATCTCGCGCAGGAAGCCGTCGAGCGTGTCGACGCTGGCAGCGAGCTTTGCGATCTCAGCGAATTCGGCGCTGGAGGCAGCCGCCGGCTTGCTCGCGATATCGAAGGCAAGTCGGTCCGAGCTCTCGCTCATCAAGGGCGCGTATTTCTCGCGGAAGCGCGACAGCCCGATCGCATCGTCGGCGAGCGCGTAACCGACGGCGGCGCGGATCACGTCACTCTTCTCGACCGCGTTGAGCGGCTTGAAGTCGCGAAAACGCTCGCCGTAGTAGAGCTCGATCTGCTCGGCGGATTCGCGCCAGCGCCGCGCCGCCCAGAAGATGTCGGAGCGCAGGCGGATGGCCTCGCGACCGGCGACGTTGGAGACGATGTCGAGCGCGAGGTCGTGGCGGCCGACGTCGCTCTGCGCGCGCGCCTCGAGCAAGAGACGCTGCTGGCGCAATTCGCCGGAGAGGTCACTGATGCGGCTCGCGCGCAGCGCCGAGATCGCCATGTCGGGCTTGCGGTTGGCGAGATAGACCATGGCAAGGCGGGCCGCAACCTGCGCGCGCGCAGCGCCTTCGAGGCGATGGTCGACCTGGTATTGCAGGAGTTCGGCGGCCTGGTCGAGCAGGTCGATGGACGCCAGGCGATCGGCCAACTTGCGGATCAGCTCGTCCCCGCGCCGGCCGATCGGCGTCAACTCGCGGAACTCGTAGAACATCCCGAGCGCCTCGATCGGTGGAAGATCGTCGCCTTTCGAGCTCAGGAATATCTGCGCGAACAGCTCCTGCGCGAGATCTTGGGCCTGCCGCGAAGCTTCCGCATTCGGCTGCAGCTTGGTCGCGGTGCGCGCCGCGGCGAGCGCATCCCGGTAGCGGCCCATGTCGGCATACATCCGGGCCAGCAACTGGAGCGTCCTCACCTCGATGGCATCGCCGCGCCAGGTCATCGCCAGCGTCTCGAGCTCACGCAGCGCGTCGTCCTTGGTGATCTCGTCGCGCTTCTGCCGCAGCGCGACCTCGAGCTGCTTGGCCTCGGCGGCGGCCGGCCGGTCGTCCGAGTCGACCGCGAACTTGTAGTCGTCGAGCGCGTCCTTGTCGTGACCGAGCGCTTCGGCGAGCCGGCCGCGCAGCACCGCGAAGGACGGCGCCATCTCCGGCGGCACGCCGACGACCTCGAGCTCGCTGCGCCGCTTGGAGGCGCCGGCATAGTCCTTCACCTCGAGCGAAGCCCGCATCGCATCCATCGTCACGATGCGCTGAACGTCGAGCGGCAGCGAGGCTATGGCGAACTCGACGTTCTTGAACTTCTCGCGTGCATCGGCCCACTTGCCCTGGCGTGCATAGGCGAGCGCCTTCCAGAGCTGCGAATCGTGGCTATTGCCGATCACGGGATTGGCGAGATCCTTCAGCCCCTGCCCGGGACGGCCGATCAGGATGCTCGCGATCGCGTGCATGATCAGCGCCGAGGATTCCTCCTTGTTGAGGGGATCGGCCAGCATGACGTCGGTCATCGCCTTGGCCTCGTGATACATGCCGCGCGACATGTAGAAATGCGCAAGATCAAGCCGTGGGATCGAGCGTTGCGCCGGCTCGGCCGCCGCGATCGCGTTGACCAGCGCGCTCTGCCTGTTCATGAACAGCTCGGACTGGCCCTTGCGCCATTCCTCGATGTTGAAGACCGGCCGCACCGCGGTCGGCGCGCGCTCGGCGGAGACGTCGACCGGCGAGAGCGTCAGCCCGCCCTTCTTGCCGAGGATCACCTTGTCGGAGCCGACCTCGACGCCGACCTCGTCGGAGTTCGGACGAATGGCGATGCCGTGCGCGGATTCGAGCAGCGAGAGGTCGACCAGGTCCTGCCGCTTGATGAAGCCGCGAACCGGCCGCGGCGTGGTGACGACGTAGAGCGTGTCGCCGGCGTCGGGATCGGTCAGCTTGTGCAGCATGCCCGGATTGGCGAAGGGGATCGCGATATTGGCGAGCGCGGGGTCCGTGATGTTGCGCATCATCATCAACGGCAGCGGGGTCGCCTGGATCTTGTCGGCGAGCGTCAGGAGCCAGTTGGTCTCCTTGCCGTTCTCCTCGCTCGACAGCGAATAGACCAGCGGCCGGTTGAGGCGGATGCGGATCGCCTGGCCCTTGTCGAGCGGCGTGCGGCTGACCTCGCCGATCATCGCACCACCCTTGGCCCGGATCGGCTCGACGTCGATGGCTTTCTGCGTATCGAATACCAGCCAGACGGTGTCGCCGCGGCGGAAGGCGGCGGCGGGCGTTGCGACGGAGAGCGGGAACGTCACGCGCAGGCCGTCGCTGTCGCGGCGGGCATCGACGCTTGGCGCGGTCTCTTGCGAGACGGCCGGAGCCGGCGCCCCGACCGGTGCGGCTTTCGCCACGTCCTTCGGCGCCTCCTTGACCGGCTCCTTCGGCGCTTCGGCGGCCACCGGGGCCACGGGTTTTGGCGCAGCAGCCGGCGCTGCGGCTTCGGCGGCCGGAGGCGCAGGTTTCGGTGCCTCGGCCGGATGCGCAATTTCAGCTGCGACGGGCTCGGACGCGGCCGGTGCAAGCTTCGGCACCTCGGCAGCCGGCGGCGCGCCCGCGGTCTCCGGCTTCACGTCGATCTTGGCCTCGCGCGCGATGGTCTCGGAGGTCGGAGGCTTGATCTCGCGCGGCATCTCCTTCTCGGCCGCCGCGTGCGATCCAGGGGGCGCGGCCGGCTTTGCCGGCGCCAGAACCTGCTCGGCCGTCGTCGCGGACTTGTTCTTGTCCGGCTGGAAGGCGACGTCGGCGACATAGTTCTTGTCGTCGCGGAAAGAGTGCACGTCGGCCTCGCCGATCAGCGCGATCTCGATATTGGTCTGGTCGATGTCGGCCTTCTGCTTGATCGAGGCCACGTTCGGGGGGGCCGCCACGACCGCGTCTGCAAGATCGAAGTTGAGATTGGCGTTGAAGGCGAGCGTCAGCTTCTGCTCGTTGAGCACCGAGGAGACGGCGACGCCGTCGGGCATCTCGAAGACGAAGCGCACGAAGGTCGGCTGAACCGAGGCGCGGACGCGGATCGGCGGGCGCTTCTTGGTCTCGGCGGCCACACGCTGGGCACGCAGCGCGCGCTCGGCGGCGCGCGCACGATCGGAAAGTTCCTTCACCACGTCCATCGGCAGGCTCGGCGGCGCGCCCTTCCAGCCCTCGGGCAGAAGGTCGACGAAGGTCCGCTCGCCGGCGTTCATGGTGTTGACGGTGACGCGGCGCGCCAGCGACAGCCGGATCGCTGCGCCGTCGGGATCGCGCCGCGCGGAGTTGACGTAGTCGGGAGCGCCTTCCGGAATGCGATCGACCGGTATATCGACCGGTCGCTCGAAGCGGATGATGAGGATCGAGCCCGCGGTCGTCACCTCGGAGGAAACATCCTCGCCGAGCTTGATGACAAGGCGCGCAAAGCCCCCGCCGGCGGAGAAGGTCGCCTCACCCCGCACCGGCTGGGCGCGCGCGGGCGAAGCCAGGCCCACCAACAAGCAGGCGGCCAGTGCGGACAGCGCGCGGACACGACGGCGCGCAGCCGGCGCCGAGGTCAACACCAAGGCCCGGGCTCGCGACCAAAATCCAGCGGCAGCCTGTCGCGCCATTGGCGGCATTTCATCCAGTCCGACGATTCACGCCGGCGATGGGGGCCGGCCTGTGCCCCCGACTTTAAGGTTTCGCCAATTAAGGACTTGTTAATGCTGTCGGATTGATTTGACTTGCGCTCGCTGCGCCGCACCACCGTTCCCGAAGCAGCCAGCCCGGGCCTTCCAGCGTAGGGGTAATTCGCGCCATCGGTCTCACGTCCGGAGAGCGCCGCCCCGGCCGCCATTCTGCTATAGTGCGAACATGACGATCGGGATCGCCGGACCCGGCCAGAAGGCGCCGCGGCGCAGTGCTGCGGCAGGGTTCACTATCGCGGCCATCGCCATCGTCATGGGTCTGATCCTGCTCGCTCTCGTGAGCGACGTCCTGGTCGACTGGATGTGGTTCGCCTCGGTCGGCTACACGCAGATATTCTGGATCACGATCGGCGCCAAAACCGCTGGCTTCATTGTCGTTTTCGCCGCGACTGCCACCATCTTGTGGCTGAACGCGCGGATTGCGCTTGGTCTTGGCGGGCGGCGAACCCGATTGCCTGCGGCCTTTGTTCCAACACTTGCGGCCGCCGCGGCTCAGCCTGATCCGCTTGAATTCCTGCGCGAGCGGCTGCCGTGGCGCGGCGTGATCGCCGCCAGCAGCGGCCTCTTTGCCTTGCTTGTCGCCTGGGGCGAGGTCGGCAACTGGGGCACGCTGCTCCGCTTCATCTATCAGGTGCCCTACGGTAGCAACGATCCCCTGTACGGCAAGGATATCGGTTTCTACCTGTTCTCCCTGCCCGCGTTCGTAGCCATCAAGAACTGGGCAATGCTGACGCTCATCATGAGCGCACTGTTCGCCGGATTCGTCTATTGGGTGCATGGCGACATCGAGGACCGGGCCCAACGAATGTCGCCGGCGGCGATCTCCCACGGTTCGGCACTGCTTGGGCTTTTCTTCGGCATGAAGGCGTGGTCCTACGGCCTCGACCGCTACCACCTGCTGTTCGGCGACAACGGCGTGGTGGTCGGCGCAGGCTATACCGACGTCAACGTCGAATTGCCGGTCCTGTGGATCCTGATCGCGCTGTCGATCGTCGCTGCCTTGGCCGCATGGGCGAACCTGTGGGTCCGCACCTACCGCCTCCCCACCGCCGCAATTGCGCTGCTGTTCGGCGCCGCTTTCCTGCTCTCCGGGATCATCCCCGCAGTTTTTCAGCGCTTCTACGTCAGGCCCAACGAGCTGGACTGGGAGCGTCCCTACATCGCACGCAACATCGCGCTGACCCGGGAGGCCTACAATCTCAATCGGATCTCGCCCAAGCCATTCCCTGCGGAGCAGACCCTGACCTTCGGCACGCTCGAAGCCAACAAGGCCACGATCGAGAATATAAGGCTGTGGGATTGGCAACCCTTGGCCGACACTTACGCGCAACTTCAGGAGATCCGCACCTACTACAAGCTGCGCAACCTCGATGTCGACCGCTACTGGCTCGGCGGCACCTACCAGAGCGTGATCCTCTCGGCGCGCGAGCTGAATTCCGAGCTGCTGCCGCCCAACGCGCAGACCTGGGTCAACCGCCACATCCTGTTCACCCACGGCAATGGTGCGGTGCTCAGTCCGGTCACCCAGAAGAGCAGCGAAGGGCTTCCGCTCCTCTACCTGCACGATGTTCCTCCAGTTGCGCAGGGAGGTCCCGAGATTCGCGAGCCGCGCATCTACTACGGGCAGCAGACCGAGGACTACGTCATCGTCAAGGCAACCGTGCCGGAGTTCGATTACCCCAAGGGAAAGGACAACGTCTACGCGTCCTATGACGGTGCCGGCGGCGTCCCGCTGTCGAGCATGGTGCGGCGACTGATCTTCGCCCACTATTTCAACGACGTGAACCTGTTTCTTTCAGATTACGTCGGCGACGGCAGCCGGATCATGATCCGGCGCAACATCCAGGAGCGGGTGAGCACGATTGCGCCGTTCCTGATTCTGGATCGCGATCCCTACCTTGTCGTCAGCGAGGGCCGGATGTTCTGGATTCAGGACGCCTACACGACCAGCGAATATTTTCCCTATGCGCAGCGCGCGTCCGGCTCCAACAATCTCAACTACATCAGAAATTCGGTGAAGGTGATCATCGATGCCTATAACGGTACCGTCGACTTCTATCTGATGGACCAGGCAGACGCGATAGCCGCGACCTATCGTCGAATCTTCCCGGCTCTCTTCAAGCCGTTCACGGCGATGCCGCCCGATCTGCAAAGGCACATTCGCTATCCCGAGGACCTCTTCCTGATCCAGGCCCGGCTTTTCCAAACCTATCACATGGAATCTGCCGATGTTTTCTACAACCGCGAGGACCTCTGGCAATTCCCGCGCCAGCCGGCCGGCGATGGCGTCTCTTCACTGGACGGCACGACCGCGATGGCGCCCTACTACATCATCATGCGACTGCCTGGCGAAGCGCAAGCCGAGTTCTTTCTGATGATCCCGATGGTACCGAGCCGCCGCGACAACATGATCGCATGGCTCGCCGCACGCTGCGACGAGCCCGGCTATGGCAAGCTGATCGTGTACGAATTTCCCAAGGAGAAGCTGGTCTACGGACCGTTTCAGATCGAGGCACGCATTCATCAGAACACGGAGATCTCCCAGCAGATCTCGCTGTGGAACCAGATGGGCTCGCGAGTGATCCGGGGAAACCTGCTCGTGATCCCCATCGAGAACTCGATCCTTTACGTGTCGCCGCTATATCTGCGAGCCGAGCAGGGTCATTTGCCGGAACTGAAACGGGTGATTGCCGCCTATGGCGAGCACGTCGTCATGAAGGAAACGCTCGAGGAAGCCTTGTGGGCGCTCTTCGCGAACAGCGGGCCCACAACGACGGCACCGGGTGGGACCGCGGAGTTGCCCAGCGAAGGAGCCGCGGCGGCACGCGCGCAGGAGGCGCTCACCCACTACGATCAGGCAATGGAGCGGTTGAAAACCGGTGATTGGGCAGGCTTCGGCAAGGAGGTCGAGGCGATGCGCCGCCTGCTGGAAGAGATCCGCCGGCAACCCGGCGGTCCGTGAGGGGTCTGGCCCAGTGACGCCCGTCATTCCTCGGCCGCCAGGGGAGCCCTGGTCTCAGCAGACGATATTCTTATTTTTAGGGCGGAAGGAATGCTGCGTTCTCGGCTCCTGTCGGTCGCACGAACAGCAAGCGGGATCGCACGGATATTTGCGCGTCCGCCTTGCCGTCCTGGCCGATGATTTTGACTTTGCAGGACGTCGCGCGCTGAACACTGGGCACTTGCTTCACGCGCCCACAGCGCGGCGTGTGCGAGACAGAACATCACGAGGAGAGTACCGCTACGTTGCCGTCGTATTCGACTGCGCAGCGTGGCATGGCAACGGACTTCTTGGCCAGCGGTGCGGCCCACAGTCTTCTGAAAAACAAAGACCCGCCCCCGAGTATGGGGAAGAACGGAAGGCTTTAAGAGTTGGAGGCGGGCCTTAAGGGCAAACTTATTCCAAAGCAACGAGCGGAGTCCGTAAGCCAGCGCCCGTCACGTCATGACGCAGGTGAAATCTAAGCACCATCGAACCCGCTTGAATACCGGATTTTGATACCTCGACGGTCGCAGTCCAGTTTGCGAATGCCGCTTCTACTGCACGCCGTAGCGCGCGAAGTCGTCGGCGATCCCGGGCTGAATTGTCTCTGCCGCCACGATATCGGCATCACCGCCTGCCTTGTCGCTTTGCCTGAGCCGGGCGAGGCCGCGCCCATAAAGCGCGCTCGCCAGCTTCGGCTCGAGCCGCAGCGCTGAGTTATAGTCATCCATGGCTGCAGCGAGCTGGCCCATCTTCAGGAAGACCAGAGCACGCGAATCGTATGTGGCCGCATTGCCCGATCCCGATTGAAGCGCCTTGTTACAGTCTTCGAGCGCAGCCTGCAGAGTGCCCAGCATGGTCCGGGCCCAACAGCGTCCGCTCCACGCGCCCGCCAGATCTGGCCGCAAACGGATGGCCTCGTCGTAGTCTCGCGCCGCGCGATCGTACGCGTTCTTTCGAAGGTTAGCCTCTGCACGGTTCGCGAAGGCCTCGCCGTAGCCAGGATTGAGCTTGATGGCCTCATCCAGAGACTCGATCGCGAGGTCGTATTCGCCTTTCATCAGATGGGCCACACCGCGGTTGTTGAAGGCCTTGGTGTAGCCCGGGTTGAGCTCGATCGATTGATCGAAATCGTGGATGGCGCGATCATAGCGTCCCGTTTCGGCATAAGCGTTGCCACGATTGTTATAGGCGATGGCCAAGGCCTTCGTCGCGTTTCGGTGCGCATCGATGAACGCGGTGCAACCATCAATTCGTGCTTCGAGCGATGCGCGCGCGACGCTGTTGCACAGCTCAATCGTCTTGAGATAGCTCCCCTCCTGCTTCGGCGCCTGCGCCACCGCCGGCAGCTCCAGCAATAGCAAGATGAGACCAGACGCCACGACGCCGGTGATGGCTCCGGTCGCACTCGGCTTCATATCAGTATCCCCGATCACGAATTAGGGAAATTTCTGTCCCTGGTGAAAGGCTTCTAGCACCGTCGGCAGATGTTCAAGTTGAGCTTGCGGTCGGCTTTCTGTTCAGATGGCCCAGTGGAACCGGCGGATTTCTTTGTCATCTTGCTCTTGCCCTCTTCGATGAGGGTAGAGAATTTCACCGACCCGTTGTCGGAGATCTCGACATGGGGCGTGGTGCCTCTGATGCCCATTGTGGCGACCGGGGTGTCGATCTTCATGTCACCAGTTTTCGCGACCTTGCCGGCAACGAAGGTGAACGTGCCTTTTGCGAGGCTGAAGAAAGTCGAATTGGACTTTCCGTTTGGGTCGTAGACGTATTCGTCCAAGGTCATGTGCGCGTTGCTCGACAGATTGAACGAGCTGCCATCGGTAAAGTTGATGCCAACTCGACCGTCATCCCCTGTCCGCAGCACGTCCCCCAGATAGACGAGATCGCCGACTTTCGTCTGATTGGGTTGGGGGGGCACGTTGGCCTGAACAACGACCGCATTCGCGTGTTCGATCGTGACGGAGCCCGTGGCGGTTACGATCTTGCCAATTGGCTTCGAGGAAAAGTTCTGAAGAACGGGCTTGGCGGAATCGACTTGCGCGCGCGCAGCATCGGGCAAAAGGCCGGCGAGCGTCAGAATGAAAGCGGTCACCAATCCGAGTATCGAATATACACGCATGACCTCCCCCTTCATTGAGAAGATCTCCGCCCCAGCCCATGCGGTTTTTCCGAACAAACCTAGTCGAGCGGTATATAATATAATTTAATGGTTGTTAAATCCATCCCGCCGGCTTAATTTTGTTCCACAGATCCGGAATACCGCAGAAAAATTACACTAACTCTCATTTGGAAAAGCAAATCGCTTCGATGGAAGGGGCCGGGTTCGACCACGCGCTGAACGCGTCTCTTTCTTGAATCGACTTGGGTGATCTCGATCAGGATTTCGGCGGGCAAGCCCTGGGCTGCCGGCGCCATGATTGGTTGATCTCGTGGCGAGGGCAGACCAGAACGAAAGAAAAAAGGCGCGCTGAGCCTGAGTTCTCGGCTGACGAGGTCGAAGGCTATGTTAGTTGCGTCCGGCGTAGAGGCCGGAGACGTGACCTCCGTGGTCGCGTCTCCGAAGATAATCGGCACCGTTCACACGGCGATCGGTTGCGGCATCTTGAGGCGTGCGAGCGGCATCGCCACCCAAGTCATGGTTGGCGATCCACTCCGCCCCGGTGATGTGATCGAGACGGCCGCCGACGGGCAGATCGGCATCCGCTTCATTGACGACACCTTTTTCAACCTCTCCAGCGGCGCGCGCATGGAGCTGAGCGAATTCGTCTGCGATCTCGACCGCACCTCGTGCTCGGCCGTGTTCACGATATCCAAAGGCACCTTTGCTTTCGTTGCCGGGCGGTCGGCAAAGAGCGGTGCCCTGACGCTCGATACTCCCGTTGGGAGCATTCGCGGCCGGATCCATACGGGCGGGTTCGGAATGCTGGCGCTCGGAACATTGATGTTCTCGATGTTGAAGGGTGCCGAGGCCGCAGACGCGAATATCACGTTCCTGGACAATGACAGCATCACGTACAAGGACGTCGAGCACGGCGCATTCGAGCTCGTGACCAAGGAGGCGGTTCCGCGACACATCATCGTCGAGGATCCCGGCGAGACGGTCGTGCTCAACAAGGTCGGGTCTTCAGTCAGCGTCAACCAGGTCGTCAATACCCCGGCTCGCATGGAGGAACTCCAGGCGGCGGAGCATGACGTGTGGGCCAATCTCTCGAAGGAGGTCGGGCCAAAGGGATCCGGCACGACTCCCTTCCCGGAGACGCTGCCGCTGGAGCCGATCAATTTCATAGAGTCCGACGCTCCTGCGCAGCTACATTCGCTTCCGATCGTGCTGCCTAGCACCGTCGTCGTTCCCGATAATCCTATCGTTGTTCATTCGCCGCCGACGTTCAATATTCAGTCAGGACTGGTCGAACTCGATACGGTGGTGTTTGACACCTTCACTGCGACCAGCGGCACGTTCAGCGCCAGCAGCACCAGTGGCGCGCCACTGGTTTTCGGTATCAGCGGCGGCACCGCCGGCGACACGGTCGTGGGTGGAGTGACGTATGATGTGTCGAAAGCCAGCACCTATGGCACGCTTTATGTGAACAGCGCCAGCGGCGCTTATACCTTCGTGCCGAACAGCGACGCAATCAACGCGCTGACGACGCCGACGACTGACGATTTCGTCATTACGGTGTCGGACGGCAACCTTACCACTGCTCAGAACTTCACAATCAGCATCGATGGCGTCAATGACGCCGCCATCATTTCCGGCGTCACGACCGGCTCGTCAACCGAAGCGGGCGGCGTTGCCAACGCGGCGCCCGGCGCATCCGCGACCGGCACACTGACCGATAAAGACGTCGACAATACCCCAAACACCTTCACGGTCGTGAATTCCAAGACCAGCACGGCGGGCTACGGCACGTTCAGCGTGACCGCGTCGGGCGTTTGGACCTACACGGTCGACAATACCAACAGCAAGGTGCAGGCGCTCAATGTCGGCGACACCTTGACCGACACGTTCATCGTGAACACGATCGATGGTACGCCGCAGGTCGTGACGATCACCATCCACGGCGCCAATGATGCCGCGATCGTCTCGGGCGACACGACCGGCTCAGTGACCGAGGCGGCCGGCTGCAAGCCGGGAATTCCGACCGCGACCGGTACGCTGACCGACACCGACGTCGACAATACGCCCAACACTTTCGTGCCGGTCGGTTGTCCCGAAGCGGGCAGCTACGGCACCTTCACGATGACGGCGGCCGGCGTCTGGACCTACACGCTCGACAACAGCAACTGCGCAGTTCAGGCGCTCAATGTCGGCGACACATTGACCGACAAATTCACCGTGACCACGATCGACGGCACACCACAAGTGGTGACGATCACCATCCATGGCGCCAACGATCCCGCCATCATCTCCGGCAAGACAGCCGGGTGCGTGATCGAGGCGGCTGGCTGCAAGCCGGGTATGCCGACGGCGACCGGCACGCTGACCGACACCGATGTCGACAATCCGCCCAACACGTTCACCGCGGTGTGCTCACCCAAGGTCAGCGCTGGCGGCTACGGCACCTTCACAATGACGGCAGCGGGCGTCTGGACCTACACGCTCGACAACAGCAACAGTGCGGTGCAGGCGCTCAATGTCTGCGACAAGCTCACCGACACCTTCACGGTGACCACGATCGACGGCACGCCGCAGGTGGTGACGATCACCATCCAGGGCGCCAACGACCCTGCCATCATCCACGGCACCACGACGGGCTCGGTGACCGAGCCGATCTGCAAGACGCCGGAGGCACCGACGGCCACCGGCACGCTCACCGACACTGATGTCGACAATCCGCCCAACCTGTTCACGGCGGTTTGCGCGCCCAAGTGCAGCACGCACGGCTATGGCACCTTCACGATGACGGCTGCGGGCGTTTGGACCTACGCACTCGACGAAGACAACTGCGCGGTCCGGGCTCTCAGGGCCTGCGACACGCTGACCGATACCTTCACGATAACCACGATCGACGGCACGCCGCAGGTTGTGACGATTACCATCCACGGCGCAGGCTTCCGGGACCTCGACAGCCCGGCTGCCGCAACGCAAACGGATCCGCCACCAAGCGATGGGACATCGAAACAAGACGGCACAGGGGGCGGAAGCGACGCCAGCCAGCCACCGGCAGCCAGTCCGGACTCAACGAACGATACCGGCCAAATCGACGTGGCCGCCGGCAGTTCCAGCAGCCCGACGACGACCGGCAAGAGCGGGGACGACATCAGCCAGGCTGAAGCGAAGCCTGAAGGCATCAGCGGGTTCGGTGCCAACCATCTCGCCAGCAGCGACCATTTTGTTTTTTCGTTCGCTGCCAATCTGGCCTTCAGCGCAAGGAGCGAGCAAGGCATCGCGCCCATTCAGTCCGCCGCCGATCATTCTGAATGGTCCGCTGCCACACCCGCGCTCCTCGGCTCACATCCTCTCACAGCGCTCGGCGCTGAAGACGTATTTCATTTCAGGAACGAGCTTACCGAGGCCAAAGGCTCGGGCGCTCTTGCGTTCGCGGAACTGCCCCCTACCCCGTCGTTGGTCGATACAAACATAGCACGCCCGGGACTTCTGGGAGCCCAAGCAGTTGAATCGCTTGCGCCTGCGCACGACGCCGCCGCCCCTTTGAATTCGGTCTCTGTTCATGAAGCGAGCGCTCAGCCCGCCTATCACCACGAGTTGATGGTATGAAGATTTTCGACCGGTGGGCTTCTATGGCTTGAGGTTCCGATTGAAACAAAAGTTGATCAAAGATCTGAGGAAAACGTGAATATTCCCCAAAAGTGACTTGATCTTTTCTGCCTCTGTTACCGGCGGATCTGTGGATGGGTAAGAAGTGATGACCGATCAACAATTGGCACTTCATGCGATCAGCGAAGCGCAATCGATCCTCGAAGAATACCTTCAACCGCGACCTCAGAGCACCGAGCGTGTTCTCGATAGACTGATCGAAGTTCTGGAACGTCCCGAGCTCGTCGTTGCTGTAAGCCGTTTACAGCAGCGAAGCGGTTCCTTTGCAGACCAATGACGAACCGGCTCCGATCGGTCGCCCTTGCCGCCTTCGCGACCTGGCTTTTGCCAGCCGGGACACCCGATGCAATGGCGAAGCAACAATGCAGCAGCTCGATACCCTCGTCGACGCAGGGTCGCTGGTGGTCCTATCGCATCATCGATGAACGGAAATGCTGGTACGAGGGCAAGCCTATGCTTTCTAAATCGGAGCTGGAGTGGCCAAAGCGGAATTCGGCACAACCAGCTTTGGCCGCGAACGTGACGGGCTCGGTCGCGGCAAGCCCGAGCAATCCGCTGGACTCGCAAGCATGGGCCGTGGACTACGACACTTTTGAAGCACGTTGGCGCGCTCGGATCGGAAATCGCTGACCCGACCAAACACGCCACCGCATCGGAGTCATCAACGCCTCACAACGTCGCGTGTTGATCGCGAACTGCGGCTGTGCCGCAAGGCTCTTTCAGTGTTGCCTGCCGTTCCAATCCGACGGCGAGGCGCTGTGCTGCCGCGAACAAGCGTCATCGTCACTGTCATCTTCCTCAGCGGGCGGCAATGCATGCTGATGACTCAAGGTCGATGTCCAGGCGGACGTCATCGCCACGATCAGCAGACGATTGATGGCCTCGATTGCGCGGTCTGCTATGGATGAGCAGTAGTTCATCGCTCCCTCCACGCCACTGATTAGCGAATGGCCCCACCCTAGTTCCAGTGTGCGCTGCGCGACTGTCGTCCAGCTCACATTTTGCGCGCGTCAACTCATCGCACGTTCAGAACGAGAAGCGCCGTCTGACTGCATCTGCAACGCGAGGCAGGCTCTTCGTCACTCGCTTCATGCGTGAGGACGGTCTGCGCGGTGAGGTTTGCCGGGCGCACCCGCTCAACCATTGAGATGTTGCAACCGATGAGCGAATCAGAACGAGATAGCGTCGTGACGATCCGATTTCGATTGATCAGGCGGGGGCTCGATCGATGCGCGGGGAAGCCAATTGCATCATATGCAGCAGGGCAAGAGCACTCATAGCTCTCGTTCCAGTCGCCAAAGGGTATGCTCTGAAGGTTTACGAGTGCTCCTGTTGCCATAGCACTCTGAATCTGGTGACGCGTGTCACGAAGGCCGATCTGATCAGGCAACGATGCGGCACGCCGCTTCCCGCCGGGAAGTGGTTCGACGCGACGACTGCCGGGATCGGAGATCGCAGGGTAGACCAGCGCGTCGCGAACTAGACAAACAGTCTGAACGCGCCCTAGCCGAACGACCTCATGATCTGAGACAGCATCGCCGTTACGCCTCGGGTGTACCGGGCGCCGAATAGTTGCTCGTCCACGTAATGAAGCGCGAGGAGAGCAACAAGTGCGGCCATTGCAACTCTCATGCTGAGAAGCATGATCCGCATAAGCTAATGGCGTCTTAATCCATTCTCGCAATCCGTTCTCGCAGTAACCGATGCTGCATTGCGGAAAACGCATCACGGAGGGGAGTGGTGCGCCGAGCGAAGTGTTGTGCGCGCACCAACAACGCCTCGAATTGGCCGCCAACACGCCCGAATCACACACGCAGATTGTCCTCGCCGGGGCTTCGCTTGCGTATTGAGGTTTGCCGGCTCCGCTCCACCGCGATACTTCAGCCCCCAGCCCCATCGCGGTGGAGCGGGAAATCCTCCGTTTCAATTCGGCTTTTGCGTCGGGCGGCCCTCAATCTTGGGCAGATCGGCGGCATCGGCAGAGCGGTCTCCGCCGCCACCGGCGCGGCGGGCCATCTCGACCGTCAGCCGCTCGGCGGCCTCGGGCTGCATCAATCCCATGATGTCCGACATCTTGCGCGGCGCGATCTGCGTCGCGATCTCGATCAGCACGCCCATCTCCAGGCGATCGAACACCCGCGCGGCGTCCTTGGGCTTCATGCCCTCGTACATGGTGACGAGGCCCTTGAGACGCTGAGCTTCCGCCGCCTTCTGCTCGGCTGCGGTGGTGGAGATGCGGGATTCCACCGCCTTCATCTCCTCGACCTTGGACTCGATGCGCTTCTCGGCCGCCTTGAGCAGGCTCTCGCGAATGTCGATCTCGCGCTGGCGTGCTTCGAGCTCCTGGCGACGGTTCTGCAAGCGCTCCAGAATCGCGCGCTCGGCGGGCGAAGTCTGCTCGCGGGATTCTTCCGGCTTGATCACCTGGCCTTCGGGCTTGGTCTCGGGCGCGGCCGGTTTCGGCGCATCTTCCTTGGAAGCCTCCTTCGGCGCGCCGTGCGTCGAGCCGGTGATGTCGGGGTCTTCGCGGCCGGTCGGGAAGTTGAGGTTTTCCTGCGCCCAGGATTTTCTGGTCGTGTTCGGCTGGTAGTCGAACACGTAGCCGCCGTTGATCACGAGGCCCGCGACCTTCAGCATGGCGAGGGCGGCGACTGCGACCAGAACGACGGGAATGACGCGGATGTTACGAAAGGATTTCATGCATCGACTTTATGCGGCAATCCCGTTGGACCTTCTGCGCTCGGAGAATGCTTCGGCAGCCGCCGCCACCGCCTTCGCCGCCGAGGGCTTGACGACGGGGGCTGCGGCAGCTTCCGGATTCGTCACGGGGCGCGCGGCGATGGCGATCTTGGAGAGGCGCCGCACCACGTTGTCGGCCTCGCCGAGCTGGCGATAGAGCTGGTCGGACATCTGCGTTGCGGCGGCGAGCTGGCTGCCGAGATTTTCGTTGACGTCGCGGACAGCGAGCTTCAGCCCCCCGATCGCGCGCTCGGCGATCTCGGTCGCGGTGATCAGCTCGGCGATGACGGCTTTCAGCGAATGCTCGTCCGCCTTCAGCCGCGTCAGCCGCTTGTTGAGCAGGATGCAGTAGCCGATCGTCAGCATCAGGAGGATCGCGACCAGCATCTCGATCGCCATGCCTAAGGAGTGGTTCATGGTGCCTCCATCATCTTGTTCTGCTCGTCGACCTTCTCGAACATCGCAAGTGTCGTACCTGGCTTGCGCAGAGGTTTCGTCACGCGGATCGCGACGCGATCGCCGACGCGTCCCATCCGTCCTTCGGTCAGTGTGACGCTGCCGCAGCGCACGGTCACGTTGGCATCCGCGCGCATGTCCAGCGGCAGCGTGTCGCCGACCTTGAGCCGCATGAGCTGCTTGAGCGGAATGTCGGCCTCATAGAGCACGGCATCGACCGCGATCTCGGCCTGGACGATCTCGGTGGCGAAATGACCTTCCCAGATCGTGTCGCGGCCGAACTTTTCGCCCATGAACATCTGGAGCAGGACGCCCCGGATCGGCTCGATGGTCGCGTAAGGCAGCAGTAGTTCGATGTTGCCGCCACGATCTTCCATGTCGATGCGCAGTCGCACCAGGATCGCGGCGTTTGCAGGACGGCTGATCGCGGCGAAACGCGGATTGGTCTCGAGCCGGTCGATCGTGAAGGTCACCGGCGACAGCGGCCGGAATGCCTGTTCGGCGTCGGCCAGCACCACCTCGACCAGCCGCTTGACCAGCTCGGTCTCGATCGTGGTGTAGGGCCGGCCTTCGATGCGGAGCTGGCTCGCGCCGCGCCGACCGCCGAGCAGCACATCGATCATCGAATAGATCAGGCTGGAGTCGACCACCGCCATGCCGAAGTTTTCCCACTCCTCGGCCTTGAACACCGAGAGGACGGCCGGCAGCGGGATCGAGTTCATGTAGTCGCCGAAACGCACCGAGGTGATGCGGTCGAGCGAGACTTCGACGTTGTCGGAGGTGAAATTGCGCAAGGAAGTCGTCAGCAATCGCACCAGGCGGTCGAAGACGATTTCGAGCATCGGCAGACGCTCGTAGGAGACCATCGCTGAATCGATGATCGCGCGAATGCCGGAATGGTCGTCGAGCGTGACGTCGCCGACGGTGAAGCCGAGGAGATTGTCGATCTCCTCCTGCGAAAGCACCCTCTCGCCTGAATTCTTGCCGTTGCCGAGATCGCGGCTGCCGTCCTCGACCATGGCCGCCCATTGCAGGGCCATGGTCTCGGATAGTTCATTCTCGGCAGCAGCCTTCGCGGCCTCCGCGGGATCCTCGGAATCGAGCGAGGCCTCCCATTGGGCGGCAATCGCATCCTGGTCCATTTGCTCGTTGCCGGCCATGACGCTAGCCCGTTACCTTCCCTGCACCGTCACTGGACCACGACTTCCTTGAACAGCACCGCGCTGACCTGGATCGGCGCGACCGCCGCGTTGACGCGCTTGGTCAGCTCCTCCTTGAGGCGGAAGATGCCGGCGGAGCCATTGAGGTCGGAGGGGCGCAGCTCCCGGACATAGGTCTGGAAGATGTCGGTGACGCGCGGCATCGTCGGCTTGATCGCCTCGATCTGCTTCTCTTCCTTCAATTCGAGCACGATCTTCAGCCGCAGATATTGCACGCGCTCTCCTGGCGCGCCGGCGAGGTTGACCATCATGTCGGGCACGTCGACGAAGGCCGGCGGTTTCGGTGGCGGCGCGGCCTCGGCATGGTGCTCGTCGTCGCCATGACGGAAGAGGAAGAACCAGGTTGCCGCGCCGCCGCCGAGAATGGCGAGCGCTGCGACCGCGATGATGATGAACTTGAGCTTGTTCTTCGGCGGGGCCGCCTCGGTGCCGTCAGTGGCTGCGCCGCCTTCCGCTTCGTTCTCTGCCATGGTCGCCGCGCTCGCTCACTATCAAGGATCTGAGAAAGCGAAGCCTTCTGGTCGGCCAGTGACGCGATACAACTGCCCCAGCGCGCAACGCGCTCCTCATAGCTGCAAACGGTACGGTAATCATGGTTAACAGAACCTTTCGATTGCCCCTGCGCTAGGAAAAATCTGCCGGGCAAACATGGTCAACAGAACCTTTCTGCCGCCCCTCGCTCGCCCCTCCAGAACACCTAAGCGCCTGCGAATGCGTGATTTTCTGCGTTGGCACGGCTTTCGCTGAGGAAAGGCCGAGACCGGACGGTTTGGGAGAGCCCGAAGGTCTCATCGACGGGTCGGCCAAGACGCTTGGGAGAGCGGCGAAGCAGGACCTCCACAGGGGAGAACCATCCGATGCAGAACGCGCTTCTGGTCGGTTTATCGCGGCAGATGACGTTGGAGCGGCAGATGGATGTCATCGCCAACAACGTCGCCAATGCCAACACCAACGGCTTCAAGGCCGATCGCACGCTGTTTGAGGAATTCCTCAACTCCGGCGCGCGTGAGGACAATTTCGTCGGCTCCGACCGCCGGGTCTCCTATGTGCAGGACCGCGGCACCTTCCGCGATGTCGGCCAGGGCCCGATGGAGGAAACCAAGAACCCGCTCGACCTCGCGGTCGACGGCAATTCCTATTTCGCGGTGCAGACCGCCGGCGGCGAGCGCTACACCCGCGACGGCAAGTTCTCGCTCAACAACCAGGGCCAGCTCGTCACCTCGGACGGCAATCTCGTGCTCGGCAATGCCGGCCCGATCACCTTCCAGCCGACCGACCACGACATCAACGTCGCGCCCGACGGCACGGTGACGGTGCTCGAGGGCACCGCCCGCGTCGACTCCATCCGCGGCAAGATCCGCATGGTCGCCTTCGACGATCCGCAGAGGCTCGCCAAACAGGGCGCCAATCTCTACGCCCAGGGTTCCGCGAACCAGCAGGCCGACACCAAGTCCACCGTGCGCCAGGGCTACATCGAGAAGTCGAACGTGAACGCGGTCGGCGAGATGAGCCGGATGGTCGAGGTGATGCGGATGTACACCCAGGTCGCCAACCTGCTGCAGCAGCAAAGTGACATGCACAAAT
This sequence comes from Bradyrhizobium sp. UFLA05-89, assembly GCF_059803475.1. Taxonomy (NCBI): domain Bacteria; kingdom Pseudomonadati; phylum Pseudomonadota; class Alphaproteobacteria; order Hyphomicrobiales; family Nitrobacteraceae; genus Bradyrhizobium; species Bradyrhizobium sp. UFLA05-89. The sequence continues at coordinate 19,890 of NZ_JBANBA010000069.1, forward strand.
CGGCGATCGAGAAGCTCGCCGACGTTCCAGCGTAACGCCATCAGGAGACGATTGACATGCAAGCGCTTCACACCGCTGCGACCGGAATGGCGGCACAGGAACTCAACGTGCAGGTCATCTCCAACAACATCGCGAACCTGCGCACCACCGGCTTCAAGAAGCAGACCGCGGCGTTCCAGGATCTGATCTACGAGCACATCCGCCGCGTCGGCGCGCAGTCGTCCGACCAGGGCACCATCCTGCCGGTCGGCGTCGATATCGGCGGCGGCGTCAAGACGGTCGGCACGCCGCGCAGCATGACGCAAGGCACGCTGTCGCAGACCGGCAACGACCTCGATCTGGCGGTCTCGGGCGAAGGCTTCTTCAAGATTCTGATGCCTGACGGGACCTACCAGTACACCCGCGACGGCACCTTCCAGATGGACAACCAGGGCCGCATCGTCACCGCGCAGGGCAATCCGGTGCAGCCGACCATCACGATCCCGAACAACGCTTCGGGCCTCACCGTCAACGTGCAGGGCCAGGTCTCGGTGACGCTGCCGGGCTCGTCGACCTCGTCCATCATCGGCCAGCTCGCGCTGACGCGCTTCATCAACAAGGCGGGCCTCCAGCCGGTCGGCAACAACCAGTTCACCGAGACGCCTTCCTCCGGTGCGCCGCAGGACGGCACCGCGAGCTCGGAAGGCTACGGCACGATCACGCAGGGCAGCCTCGAACAGGCCAATGTCGACGTCGTCTCGGAGATGAGCGACCTGATCGCCGCCCAGCGCGCCTACGAGATGAACGCCAAGGTGATCAGCGCCGCCGACCAGATGATGCAATCCACCACGGCGCTGTTCCGCTAGGGAATGACGATGATGCGCAAGACCATCACCACCCTCGCCGCCCTGCTCGCGCTGTCAGCGCCGGCATGGGCCGCCGACGACGGCATCGCGCCGCCGACGCTGCGCGCCAGCATCACCGTCACCTCCGACGTGGTGCGGGTCGGCGATCTCATCGACAATGCGGGCTCCGCCGCACAGATCCCGGTCTATCGTTCGCCTGATCTCGGCACCACCGGCGCGCTGCCGGTCGCCAACGTCCTGAGCGTGTTGCGTGCCAAGCAGGTGATCGGCGTGATGACCGGCGACCTCAAGGAGGTCACGGTCACACGGCTCGCGCGCACGCTTGCCAACAAGGACCTCGAGCTCGCGGTCGCCTCCGCGCTCGAGCGCCGCTTCGGCCTTGGCGACGCCGCCAACATCACGGTCACATTCGATCGCGGCATCTCCGACGTGCGGCTGGACGCCTCCAACACCGGCGCGCTCCAGGCGACCGCCACACGCTACGACGCGCGCAGCGGCCGCTTCGACCTGACCTTCGAGATCAACAACGAGAACAGCCTCGCGCCGACCAAGCTGCGCCTCACCGGCACCGCGATCGAGACCGTGGAGGTTGCGGTGCTGAGCCGCGACATCGACCGCACCGAGATGCTGAAGTCGTCCGACGTCGTGCTGGAGCGCCGCCCGCGGGCGGACGTCCAGGGGGAAGCCGCCTCGCGCGAGCGCGCGGTCGGCATGCAGCTCCGTCATCCGATGCGGGCGGGCACCCCGATCCGCGTCGCCGACATCGCAAAGCCCGACCTCGTGCAGCGCGACCAGAACGTCACCATCATCTACCAGGTGCCGGGCCTCTACCTCACCACCCGCGGCAAGGCGGTCGACAGCGGCTCTGAGGGCGATACCGTATCCGTCCTCAATATGCAGTCCAAGCGCACGCTCCAGGGCATCGTCACCGGCCGCGGCCAGGTCACGGTGCAGGGCGCGAGCCAGTCCGCGCCTGCCGCGCCCGCGGTCGAGCAGACCTCATCGCTCAAGCGCGAGGAGACGCCCTCAGCGGCCGCCCTCGCCCAAAGCCTGATCCAGGCCCCGGTTTCGCCAACCCAGATCGCGCAAGCACAAGCCAAGTCAGAGTAAGTCATGTCCAAGTTCAGTTCCGCGGCCCGTCTTCGTCGTATCGCCCTCTCCGGCGCGCTGCTCGCAACCTTCGCCTTTGCGAGCGGGTGCTCCTCGATCGACCGTCTGTCGCAGATCGGCGAGCAGCCGAAACTGTCCGCGATCGACAATCCGACGACGCAGCCCGGCTACAAGCCGGTGCAGATGCCGATGCCGAAACCGGAAGTCGCCTCCTACAATCCGAACTCGCTGTGGCGCAACGGCAGCCGCGCCTTCTTCAAGGACCAGCGCGCCCATCAGGTCGGCGACCTCCTGACGGTGACCGTGAACATCACCGACAAGGCCAACCTCTCCAACGAGACCCAGCGCAGCCGCACCAACTCCGAGGACTCCGGCATCACGGACTTCATCGGCTCGAAGACGCTCGGCGTGCAGGCGCAGAAGGTGCTGCCCGGCCGCATCCTCACCGCCGACTCCACCGCCTCCAGCGATGGCAAGGGCTCGGTGCAGCGCCAGGAAGCGTTGCAGACCAACGTCGCCGCCGTCGTCACCCAGGTGCTGCCGAACGGCAACCTCGTGGTCGAAGGCAAGCAGGAGATCCGCGTCAACTACGAGATCCGCGAGCTCGTGGTCGCCGGCATCGTCCGCCCCGAAGACATCCAGAGCGACAACACCATCGATTCCACCAAGATCGCCCAGGCCCGTATCGCCTATGGCGGCCGCGGCCAGATCATGGACGTGCAACAGCCGCGCTACGGCCAGCAAGTGATGGACGTGCTGCTGCCCTTCTAAGAGTTTCTTCAAGAGCTCCCACATCTCGTTGTGAACCTAGGCACAACGCGATGTTCTACGCGGCCTCCGGTAGCTCCCCTGCCGGAGGCCGCATGAGTTTTTGGGCGACGCGCCCCGTGCTCAACTGTCATCGCCCGACTTGATCGGGCGATCCAGTACTCCGAGACAGCAGAGATTCAATCGATGGGCCGTGGCGTACTGGATTCCCCGCCTTCGCGGGGAATGACTGCGGAAGAGGAGGCTATAGCCCTCACGTGAACTTCGCCTCCACCACGCCCAGTCCGTCCAGCTCCATCCGCACCTTGTCGCCCGCCTTCAGCCACAGCGTTTTCACGAGGCTGCCGGTGAGCACGAGCTGGCCGGCGTGCAGGCCCTTGCCTTCGGCGGCGAGATGATTGGCGAGCCAGGCGAGTGCGTTGTGGGGATGGCCGAGCACGTCGGCGCCGATGCCCTTGCCCGCCTCCTCGCCGTTGACGAGGGCGCGGCCAGCGACTGCCCGCAGATCGGGTACATTGGCACGGTCGAGTGTGGCGCCAAGCACGCAGCCGGCGGCGAAGAAATCATCCGCGATCAGCGTCGGCGCGCCCATGGTCTCCCACTTCACGTAGCGGTCGTCGACGATCTCGATTGCGGGAGCGTAGGCATCGACCGCCTCTCCCACCCATTCGGCGGTGAACGGCGCCTCGCTAGGGGCAAGGTCGCGCTTGAGCCGCACGGCGATCTCGCATTCGACGCCGACGCGCACATAGTCGGAAGCGGCCAGTTTTGCGCGGCTGTCATATACGACCTTTTCGAACACGCCACCGGCGCAGGGATGGTCGATCTGCATGTAGTCCTGCATGACCTGGCTGGTGCAGCCGATCTTGTAGCCGACCAGCGCGCCGACATGGGGCAGCAGCAGGTCGTGCAGCGCGCCCTGGATCTTGTAACCCTCCGCCTCATCCCTGGGTGGAACCTCGAGCGGCGCGAGCGGAGCGTGGTTGCGGCGCGCTAGCGCGATCTCCTTCGCGGCTGCGAGAATTCTGTCCATCGGCGCCGACTCCCACGCTACGCAACTCGAGGCAGCACTTCAGCATCCCCGCCCCCGCCTGACAAGCGCTGCGGCTGCGCCCGGCCGGTCACGCCTTGACGAGGCCAAGCCGGATCAGGCTCTCGGCCGAGCTCAGGATCGCCTCGTCGTTGGAGCGCGCCTGCCAACCGAGCAGCCGCGCCGCCTTGGCGCTGGTCGACCGCCGCACCTTGCCAAGCATCGGCAAGGTGTAGCGCAGCATGGGAACGCCGGTCGCCGCGAGGCGCACCAGCCAGTCCGGCGCCTGGAAACGTGGAACCCGGCGCGCCGCCGGCCCCAGCTCCCGCCTCAGCACATTGGCGATGTCCAGGAGCGACAGCGTCTCGCCAGCGACCGCGATGAAACGCTCGCCCTTGGCCTCGGGCGCGCTCATTGCCCGCAGATGCAGGTCGACCACGTCACGTACGTCGACCAGACCAAAATAGATCCGCGGCACCGCCGGCATGGCGCCGTTGAGCAGCAATTTGACGATCTCGATCGAGCCGGAGAAATCCGGCCCCAGCACCGGACCGAAAATGCCGGTGGGATTGACGACGGCGAGCTCCAGTCCGCCTCCCTCGTGGGCGACGAAATCCCAGGCCGCCCGCTCGGCCAACGTCTTGGATTTGACGTAGGGCTGGACGTCGTCGCCGTCGAGATTGGTCCAGTCGCTCTCGTCGAATGGCGTGGTGCGCGGCGGATGGCCGTAGCCGATCGCGCCCAGCGACGAGGTGATGACCACGCGCTTGACGCCCGCCTCGCGCGCGGCATGCAGCACCCGCAGCGTCCCGTCGCGGGCCGGGATGATCATCTCGTTCTCGTCCCTGGGGACCGTGGTCGAAAGCGGCGAGGCCACGTGCAGGACGTAGTCGCAGCCTACAACCGCCTCACGCCAGCCCTCGTCGCTGGTCAGGTCGGCGGTGAAGAAGGTGAGCCGCTCGGCCGGATCGACACCGCCCTCGCGCAGCATCGCCAGCACATCAGCCTGCCGGTCCGGTCGGCGGACCGTGGTCCGCACCTCGTGGCCTGCGGCCAGCAATTGCAGGACGGCATGGATGCCGACGAAACCCGATCCACCCGTGACCAGAACAGTGCTCATGTCGCAAACCCTTCGCTCGCGGGCCGGCAAATTTGTCCGACCGGACCCTGCTGCCGGCCGCATCTGGTCACTATCTGCGGAACGCACAAGTAGAATGAAATTCGAGACCGGTATGGAAAACCCGACCACCTCGCTTTGCGACGGCGATTGCGACTGCGCCCCCGATCCCATCCTGCTCGGCGACTTCAAGCGCGCGATCCATGCGGTCGGCGGCAAATGGAAGCTCGAGATCCTGTTCGCGCTGATGAACGGGAGCATGCGCTTCGGCGCCTTGCGGCGGTCGGTCGCCGGCATCACCCAGCACATGCTGACCACGCAGCTGCGCGAGCTCGAGCGAGACGGCCTCGTCTCGCGGACCGCCTTTGCCGAAAAGCCGTTGCGGGTGGAGTATGAGCTGACCGATGCGGCCTATGGCCTGCTGCCTGCCTTCAAGGAGTTGTTGAGCTGGTCCAGGCTCTATGGCGGCGCGCGCCCCGCGCTCGCGCAGGATGCGTGATGACGGCGATGTTTCGTGCCGCCGGTCGCATCTTTAGCAGTCGAGTCGATCCCGTTGCTCCGACTCGCAAAAACATCCTCACCCGAAGTGAAGGCTCTTTCGCATGCGAGCTCACGTGAGCCGGAAGGAGTTGCGTCTAGCCCCTTGATCGCGATTCATTTTTCGCGATTGTCACCGCGGGCTTCGGTGCGCGCCCTGATCGGCGCAAAAACTCAAGCACGGCGCGACGCTACGCGCCAGATGCATCGTTCATGAGGAACCGCGGATTGCGGCTCAACTCCTATTCGTCGCGATAGACCTTCTCGCGCTTCTCGTGGCGCTCCTGCGCTTCCACCGACAGCGTTGCGATCGGGCGGGCTTCCAACCGCTTCAACGAGATCGGCTCGCCGGTCTCTTCGCAATAGCCGTAGGTGTTGTCCTCGATGCGCTGGAGCGCGGCGTCGATCTTGGCGATCAACTTGCGCTGGCGGTCGCGGGCGCGGAGTTCGATGGCACGGTCGGTTTCGGACGAAGCCCGATCAGCGAGATCGGGGTGGTTCACGTTCTCCTCCTGCAGGGCTTGCAGGGTGAGCTTGGACTCTTTGAGGATCTCATCCTTCCAGGCGAGGAGCTTCAAACGGAAGTACTCCTTCTGCCGGTCGTTCATGAAAGGCTCTTTTTCGGTCGGTCGGTAATTTTTCAACTTTTCCAAGGGCGGCCTATTCTTTTTTAAGCAACGACTCGCAACGGACAGGGTCCGTTGAGCCGGGCTTATATAGCGGCCTCCTGTGACAGACAATATTTCCCTGATCTTGGCGTTACCGCCCCCAAGTCCTTGCACCGGCAGCTTTATCGGCAAGCGCCTGGGGGCGGTTATCCACTCAATAACCGACCGTGAAACGCTTCCGCAGGTGCGAAGGCCGATCGATCTCGTCGGCCAGCGCAATGGCGTAATCGGCGAATGTGATCCAGCTCTTCCGGCTCGCATCTGCGAGAAGCTGGTCGGTCCCAAGCCGGAACTTGCCGGTCCGCTCACCCTCCACGAACAGGGCCGAGGGCGAGATGAAGGTCCAGTTCAGCTCCTTGTCCTGCCGCAGCAGGTCGAGGAACGCGGAACCTTTCTCCGCTTCGGCCTTGTATTGGGCGGGAAAACCGGGGGTTGTGACCAGTTTCACGCCGGGGGCGACTTCGAGGCTGCCGGCACCGCCAACCACGAGGTAGCGGCCAACCTTCGAGTCCTTGGCGGCGCCGATCAGCTTGTGCGGGTCGCTGGCGAGAAAGTGAACGGAACTGATGGCGACGTCATGCCCGGCCCAGAGCTTGGCGAGCCCGGCTTGGTCGAGGACATCGCCCTTGGTCGGGGTGACGTTCGGCAGTTGAGCGATCTTCTCCGGGTTCCGGGCAATGGCGGTGACGGCGTAGCCGCGGCGGGACAGCTCCTTGGTGATCTCCGAACCGGCCCGGCCCGAGGCCCCAGTGACTGCGATTTTCATGGAAGGCTCCTTTGCTTCTGTGGTAACTAGTGGTGACTAGATATCGCAAAGAATGCTGGTGTTAAGAGAGCACTTTCGGCTTACCTGCTTACGCAGGAGTAACCGGAACAGATCGCGAGGAACGAAGACAATGAAGCCCGATGTCTACGCAGCCAATTGCCCGACACGCCAGATCCTCGATCGCGTCGGCGACAAATGGGCGGTGCTGATCCTGTTGCTGCTGCGTGAGGATGCGATGCGTTTCAATCAGTTGCGCCGGACGATTGAAGGCATTTCGCAGAAGATGTTGAGCCAGGTTCTCAAATCACTCGAACGCGACGGATTGATCAAGCGCCGCGCCATCGCAACCGTTCCGGTGACGGTCGAGTATTCGATCACGCAGCTCGGGCTGACGTTAGCGGCCGCCGTCGATCCCCTGCGCGACTGGGCCGAGCAGAACCTGAAGGACGTCCTCGCTGCACAGCGCCGCTACGACGCGCAGCAGAAGCAGGAGGCGGCCTAACTACCGTTCAAGGTGCGTAAGCAGCCGCCGCAAAACTCTGCTGTCATGCCCCGCGAAGGAAAGCGGGGCATCCAGTATTTTAGAGGCAGCGAGATACGTAACAAGGGCCACGGCGTACTGGGTCGCCCGGTCAAGCCGGGCGACGACGCGAGGAGAGAGTCTTCACAGCGGCTGAGAACCGCGGCTCAGCCCTGCCCGGCCTTTGCGAGCTCGACCTCGACGCGCAGCTCGATCTCGGAGAGCACGGCATCCAGGCCGGGATCGCCGGATGACGATTTGAGGTTCGCTGCCGCATCGCGCAGGCGCATCACCGTCGAGGCGTCGAGGTTGCCCGACAGCAGTCCCATCTTGAGATCGTCGAGCACGTCGAGTGCGGTCTTGCCGCGGGCGACCGAGCGCTTGCGCCGCTCGACCGGGTCCTCCTCGATGCCCTGCAGCGCAAGCAGCGCATCGATGTTGGCGGCGGCCTTCGGCGCGGACGCGGACTTGGTCTCCTGCGTCGAGGAGGTGTCGGGCAGCACAAAGCTGCCGGAGCTCGTCCGCCTGGCCTGGCTGGCGGGCGCTCCAAGCGTGGTGCCGTTCGGTCCGTAGATGCGCATCGCAGGAATCCGCGTGATCGTTGACCGCAGCTTCGCCGCATTATGGTTAATGAGGCGTAAACAGCCCGGCAAAATCTGCCGACAGGCGGCAGTTTCGCTCCGTAAGGCGAACATCGGCTGGCGCCGATGCAGTTCAATTTAATCAACCTATTCAATCAACTAGCTTCATCGCACCACGCTGGCACAGCGCTCGCATAGAGAGGTTCGGACCAGCTCGTCATGGGAGTGTCGAACAGGTCCGAGATCCAAAGGAGCCTCGGGGAGCAGAGGATGCCAGGCGTGCGTTGGGCAAGGTTATTGGGGGTGGCATGTGCCGCGCTGTCAGCGCTGGCCCTCACGGCCGCGCCTGCAAGCGCGACCTCGCGCATCAAGGACCTCGCCAATATCGAAGGCGTCCGGCAGAACCAGCTCATCGGCTATGGCCTCGTCGTCGGCCTCAACGGCACCGGCGATACGCTCAACAACATCCCCTTCACCAAGCAGTCGCTGCAGGCGATGCTGGAACGCATGGGCGTCAACATCCGCGGCGCCACCATCCGCACCGGCAACGTCGCCGCCGTCATGGTGACCGGCAATCTGCCGGCCTTCGCGACGCAGGGCACGCGCATGGACGTCACCGTGTCCGCGCTCGGCGATGCCAAGAACTTGCAGGGCGGCACACTGCTCGTCACCCCCCTGCTCGGTGCAGACGGCAACGTCTATGCGGTCGCCCAGGGCTCGCTCGCGATCTCCGGCTTCCAGGCTGAGGGCGAAGCTGCAAAAATCGTCCGCGGCGTGCCGACGGTCGGGCGCATCGCCAACGGCGCCATCATCGAGCGCGAGATCGAGTTCGCGCTGAACCGCCTGCCGAACGTCCGGCTGGCACTGCGCAACGCCGACTTCACCACGGCAAAGCGCATCGCGGCCGCCATCAACGACTATCTCGGCGTCAAGAGCGCCGAGCCGATCGATCCCTCCACCGTGCAGCTCTCGATCCCGACGGAGTTCAAGGGCAACGTCGTCGCCTTCCTCACCGAGATCGAGCAGCTTCAGGTCGATCCTGATCTCGCCGCCAAGATCATCATCGACGAACGAAGCGGCATCATCGTGATGGGCCGCGACGTCCGTGTCGCGACCGTTGCGGTGGCGCAAGGAAACCTTACCGTCACGATCTCCGAGAGCCCGCAGGTCAGCCAGCCCAATCCGCTGTCGCGCGGCCGCACCGTGGTCACCCCACGCACCGGCGTCAGCGTCACCGAGGACGGCAAGAAGTTCGCGGTCGTCAAGGACGGCGTCTCGCTCCAGCAGCTCGTCGACGGCCTCAACGGCCTCGGCATCGGCCCGCGCGACCTCATCAGCATCCTCCAGGCGATCAAGGCCGCCGGCGCGATCGAAGCCGACATCGAGGTGATGTGATGCAGACCGGCGCGATCAGCACGCCCACCATCGCCTCCTCTGCCTTCTCGGTGCAGAGCCGCAACGGCCGGCCCGACTTCGAGCTCGCGAGCGCCCTGCAAAAGGTCTCGCCACAGCAGCAGGCCAAGGCCCAGAAGACCGCGACCGACTTCGAGGGCATGTTCCTCAACGCGATGTTCTCGCAGATGACGTCGGGCCTGAAGGGTGAAGGCCCGTTCGGCGACACGGTCGGCACCGGCGTGTGGCGCTCGATGCTGACCGAGCAGTACGCGAAGAATTTCGCCAATGCCGGCGGCGTCGGCGTGGCCAGCGAAGTCTACCGCACCCTCATCCTGCAGCAGGCGAAAACCGTCCGCACGGCATAAGGTCCAAACGACATGAACCACTTCAACGCGTCACGTCAGCCGGTGCCCGCCCCTCGCGCTGCCGCTGCACCCGGCAGCGCGAGCGCACCGGGCAGCGCCGAGGCCCGCAAGCTCGCCGAGGACCTGATGGACGCGATGAGCGCGCTGCTCGGGCTGATCGAGCGGGAGACCGAGCTGGTGCGTGCCGGCCGCCTGCGCGAAGCGCTGGCATTTGAATCGAAGAAGCAGGAATTGTCCCGCCGCTACGTCGGCGCCGTCAGCCAGCTCAAGGCGAACCAGACCCAGCTTGCGAAATCCGCGCCCGAGCTGCTCTCGACGTTGCATCGCCATCACGATGCCTTCCGCGCCATGCTTCAGGTCAACCTCACCGTGCTCGCAACCGCGCACGCAGTGTCCGAAAGCGTGATCCGCGGCGTCAACGCCGAGATCCAGAAGCGTAACGTGCCGAACACCTACACCGCCGCCGGCCGGCGCGCGGCACCGGGTCCGCGCCACATCACGCCGCTCTCGGTCAGCCGCTCGCTCTGAGAACGCGTCCCGATAGGGCCGATTTGATGAAAATCCGCGCCGCGAATCAGGCGCGCCGTTAGCCATGTTCCGTAACCGGACCTTTAATAGTAGTTCCCCATAGTTGCGCGATTGGACGGGGTGGGATTTGACTCGGGGGCAAGGCCAGGAGGCTGCCGTGAGTACAGATTTCAGTATCAGGCCGGTGGGGATACCGGCCGCTACGTTGCCTATATCGACGTCGAGCGCGGCGGCGAACGATGCCGTGCAAACTGATTTGCCGGCAAGCCAGACGGTGGCCGCAAGCGATGCGAGCGCGGCCGCGCGCAATGATTTGCAGGGCAATGAGAACGTCTCGCGCCAGGTCGTGTTCAACCAGGCCGCGGCCTCGTTCGTCTTTCAGGTCGTCAATGAAAAGACCGACGCGGTGGTAACGCAATTTCCAGACGACGCGATGCTGCGCCGTCGCGCCTATTTCCACGCCCTCGATCTGAGCAAGTCCGAGCTCTCGCGTCCGGTCTCGACCGACCGCAGCGCCTAGGTGCTCAGCGTGGCCTGGGCCGTATCCAGATAGGTCGAGTTGGTCACGGGATCGGTGACGACGTTCTTGATCTGCGCCGTGCCGGTTCCGCTCAGCGTGAACTTCGTATTGCCAAAGCGAAACGAAGAGTCCTTGATCAGGACCTGCTGATACTGCGTCGTGCCGCCGCTCTGATACTTGACCTGGGCGCGGAAGCCGCTGACCTCTGAAATGGTGAGCGAGAACTTCTTGCCGTCGGAATATGTGCCAGACCAGGTGCCCTGATAGAGTGTCGCGTCGACCGGCACATACTTGGTCTTGCTCGGAACCGACATGCCGGCCGCTTTGTACGAGCTCGACAGGATGCTCATCACGTCGGCCACCAGGACCTCCTACGGCCGGCCAGACAGACCGGCAGCGATGTTACGGTTGATCTCGATCAGCGGACGGAAGTGATCGAACTGCGGGCTGGCCTGCAGCGCAGCGGTCTGGCTCAGCACGAACACGCTGATATTGGCGATCTTCTGCCGGACCTCGAGCGGCTGCGGATTGTTGTCGCGCATCGCTTCGCTGAGGAAGATGGTCCAGAGCTTGCGGTTGAACATCAGCGCCTGCATCGTCTGCTCGCTGAGCGGATCGGCGTTATTGATCGCGTCCTGCAGCTTGTTCGCGGCCTTCAGCAGTGTCTGCGCCTCGACGTCGCGAGGAGATGCAGTGGTCGTGGCGACACGCGCGTAGGCCGAAGCAGCAGAACTCGACATTGATCACCCTGGAGGCTTCCCCGCCCGTTTAAAGGCTTAAGGATTTGTTTCCCAACCCTAGGCAGCACCGCTTAAGATTTGCTTACGTGAGAGTGTGGAAGCACTCCGGACAAGTACGGGTCGCGGGTTCTTCCTTCACGTCAAAGCTAAATGCGAGCGCATGCGCTGTAAATGACAGCACTTATCATACATCGATCTCAGCTAATCGAGTCTTAGCGATCTCATTCAAATAGAACGGCGAGGCACCAGCCTCGCCGCGAAATCTCAAACCAAGCCCGTCAGCTCCGGGACTACCTGAGCAGTTGCAGTACGCTCTGCTGCGACTGGTTGGCCAGCGACAAAGCGGAGACCGCAATCGACTGCCGCGTCGACAGCGCCTGGCTATTCGCCGCCTCCTCGTTCGTATCGGCGAGGGTCAGGCTGGAGGAACCGGTCTGCAGCACGTTGATCAGGTTCTTGCTGAAATCCTGGCGAATCTGCACGATCGACAGGTTCGAACCGAGCGTCGATGCTTCTGCACGAAGCGTCGTACTGGCCGAATTGAGCGACGTAAGGACGGCGTTCGCCGAATTGGTGTCGAGGAAATCAACACTCTGGGTCAGTGGCGCAAGGCTGAGGCCGGCATAGTTGAACGTTACGCCCTGAATGGTCAGGGTGGATCTTCCAGTTTCGTTGAACACGAGCTTCAGCGTGTCGCCATTCAGCAGGTTCACACCATTGTAGGAGGAGTCCTGCGCAGTCGTATTGATCTGTGCCAGCACGTTGTTGTACTGCGCGACGAGATTCGCACGGGTGGCCTGAGAATCCGGGTCGGCGACAGGGGCTGGCGCGGTCAGGCCGTAGAAGGGCTGACCGCTCGCCGCAGCCGTGCCGCCGATCGTGCCGATCGTCGAGGAAGCCGCATCGTTGGATGTCACGATGTTGAGGTGCCCCGTCGTGTCGATCGTTGCCTGCAGGTTGTTCGCCGCCAGCGCCGCATTGAGCTGATTGAGCGTCGAGATCTGCCCGGTGCCGGTGCCGAAGGTGATGCTCGTCGCGGTGCCGCCGCCGGTTGCACCGATCGTCAGCGTCTCGCCGCTCAGCGGGGGCGGGACGCGGGCGGTGGTGCCGGCGGCGAGGCCGAGCGCCGTGAGCACGTTGCCTGAGCCGGAGATCGTCAGATCCTGCGTCGTGCCGGTGCTCAGCACCAGCTGGCCGCTGCCGTTGACGGTCGAGGCCGTCGCGGCACCGGTGATGCTGTCGATCGCGGACAGCACGGTCTGCACCGTCAAGTTGCTGCCGGAGCCGATGCCGATGGTGACGTTGCCAAAGGAATCGGTGGTCGAGGTGGTCTGCGAGGTCGAGAAGGTGATGGTCTTGTTGTCGACGGTCAGAACCGAGCCGTTGGTGATTGCGGTTCCGAGGTCGTTGGAACCCGCGCCGGCGGTGCCGATCAGCTTGGTCGCCGCGGTGATCGGCTGCGCGCCGCTCGTGTTGTCGTTGTTGACGGCGGTGCCGGTGACCGTGTTGTTGGTATAGGCCGTGCCGAGCAGATTGTTGGGGGTCGCACCGGTAATCACGGCTGACGTGACGTTGGATTTGGGCGAATAGCCCGTCGGGCTTTGCAGCACCTGGCTCGCGATCGACTTGGCGCTGTCGACCAGCTTCTGCAGCGAGGTGATGCCGGTGTTGGCGGCCTGCAGCACCTGAACGCCATTGCTGATGCCGTCGAGGAGATTGCTGATGTCGCTGGCGCGATTGTCGAGCCCCTGGGCAGTGAAGAAGTTGGTGGGGTTGTCGAGCGCGGTATTCACCTTCTTTCCGGTCGCAAGGCGCTCCTGCGTCGTCGCGAGCAGGTCTGCCGTCGACTGAAGCGACAACAGGTTCTGGCGAACCGATGCCGAAAGAACGATGTTGGACATTGGCGGATCTTCCTGTTGAGACGCGAAACCGGGTACGAATCGGGGCTCGCCGATCTGGAGAACTGGCTTTTGTCCAGTTTTAGGGGGTGTCCTTTAAATTAAGGTTAATGGCGGCTTAAGCGGCAGGGTTAACGATTGGTTAATCCCGCGACCCGCCCCTTGCCAGGCAGTCGTATCGCGAGACGAAAAAAAGCGGCGGGGCAAATGCCCCGCCGCGATGGTTTGGCTAGCGATTTTCGCCGCGTATCAGCGCAGAAGCTGCAACACGCTCTGCTGCGACTGGTTGGCCAGCGACAGCGCGGACACTGCGATCGACTGGCGGGTCGACAGCGCCTGGCTGTTGGCCGCTTCCTCGTTGGTGTCGGCCAGCGTCAGGTTGGACGAGCCGGTCTGCAGGACGTTGATCAGGTTCTTGTTGAAGTCCTGGCGGATCTGCACGACCGACAGGTTCGAACCCAGCGTCGATGCTTCCGAGCGCAGCGTGGTGCTGGCCGCATTGAGCACGGTCAGCGCCTTGTTGGCCGAAGCGTTGTCCAGGAAGTCGGTGCCCGAGGTGAGGCTCGAGATGCCGAGACCGGCGGTGTTGAAGGTCACACCGGTGATGCTCAGCGTCGACTTGCCGGTTTCGTTGAACGTCAGCTTCAGCGTGTCGCCGTTCAGCAGGTTCACGCCGTTGAAGGACGCATCCTGCGCCGTCGTGTTGATCTGCGCGAGCACGTTGTTGTACTGCGCAACCAGGCTCGCACGCTGGGCCTGCGAGGTCGGATCGGCGACCGGAGCCGACACGGTGGCGCTGTGGAACGGACCGGCGCTGGTGATGGCCGAGCCGCCGACCGTGCCGATCGTCGAGGACGCCGCGTCGTTGGTGGTCGTGATGGAGATCACGCCCGTGGAGTCGATCGAGGCCTGCAGGTTGTTCGCCGCGAGCGCCGAATTGAGCCCGTTCAGCGTCGAGACCTGGCCGGTACCGGTGCCGAAGGTGATGCTGGTGGCAGTGCCGCCGCCGGTGGCGGCGATCGTCAGCGTCTGGCCCGAGATGGCGGGCGGGACGCGAGCGGTCGTGCCGGCGGAGAGACCGAGCGCGGCGAGCGCGTTGCCCGAACCCGAGATCGTGAGATCAGAGGTCGTGCCGGTGCTCAGAGTGACCTTGCCACTCGCGACGGTCGAAGCCGTGCCGGTCCCGGTGATGGTATCGATCGCGGAAAGCACGGTTCCCACCGTCAAGGTGCTGCCCGACTTGATGCCGATGGTGAAGTTGCCGGCGGCGTCCTGGGTCGAGGTGGTCACGGTGTTGTCGAACGTGATGGTCTTGCCGTTGACCGTCAGGACCGAACCGTTGGTGATGGCGGTGCTAAGGTCGTCGGATGACGCACCCGCGGTGCCAACCAGCTGGGTGGCTGCTGTGATATTGACCGCAGTGCCGGTGTTGTCGTTCAGCACGGCAGTGCCGGCGACTGTGTTGTTGGTGTAGGCGGTGCCCAGCAGGTTGCTGGCGGTTGCACCCGTGATCGCGGTCGAGGTCACGGTCGACTTCGTGGAGTAGCCCGTCGGGCTCTGCAGAACCTGGTTGGCGATCGACTTCGCGCTGTCGACCAGCTTCTGCAACGAGGTGATACCGGTGTTGGCGGCCTGCAGCACTTGCACGCCGTTGCCGATACCGTCGAGCAGGTTGCCGATGTCGCTGGCGCGGTTATCGAGGCCCTGGGCGGTGAAGAAGTTGGTCGGATTGTCGAGAGCCGAGTTCACCTTCCGGCCAGTCGACAGACGGGACTGGGTGGTGGCGAGGAGGTCGGCGGTGGACTGGAGGGAGAGCAGGTTCTGACGAACCGATGCGGAGAGAACGATACCGGACATACTGTTACCTTTCTGGTATTAGCTACGCGTCCTGTTTGACCGAGATTGATCAAACGACCGCCGGACGGTGCGTCCAAGCTTCTAACAATCCGTGAAATGAAACCCCCGCTTTTGTCCCCGTCGGGCCGAAACGGCCTCCCGCAACGGCCCAAGTCAGGCCCTTGTCCGTCGTCAGCCAATTGAAATCATTCGCTTTTCGGCAACGTCCGTCGGCGTTTACGGCGCGTTAACCACATTCGGCAAGGATCAGGCCCAATCAGAGCCGACAGCCGTCATTGATTGGGCGCGCCAGTCGCTCATTTACAAAAGCGTTGATGGAGAACAGGCATGGCTCTCAAAGTCGAGCTCAGACCGCACGAACGCATCATCGTCGGCAACTGCGTGATCACCAACACCGACCAGCGCGCCCGCCTTTTGATCGACGGCGAGAACGTGCCGATCCTGCGCGAGCGCGACATCCTCACGCCCGAGACCGCCAACACGCCGGCCAGGCTCGTCTATCTGGCGGTGCAGCTGATGTACATCTCGCCGGATCCGCAGAGCCAGCACGGCACCTATTTCAACCTGGTGCGCGACATCGTCACCGCCGTGCCGAGCGCCTGGCCGATCATCGAGGGCATCAACAACAACATCATGACCGGCGATCTCTACCGGGCGCTCAAGGATGCCCGCAAGCTGATCGCCTACGAGGACAAGCTGCGGGAGCAGTTCGAAGCCACGCATCCGAAGAGCGATGTCAGCTCTGCCGCCTAGACTAGGCGCTTCGCAGATCTCAAAACGAAACCGCCCCGGACCAGGTCCGGGGCGGTTTCGGGCGCTCTTGAGCGATTACTGCGCCGCAAGCGGCGGTGCGTCGATCTCGATCAAGCCGTCGCCCGATCGTCGCGCGCCGAAATCCAGCAAGGCGGCAATGAGCGCATCGATGTCCGTTAGATCCGTGCGGTGATTGACGATCGCCGCGCGGATCGCAAACTTGCCGCCCAGCGTCGTGCTCGAGGGCGCGGCAATGCCCGATACCTGGATGTCGGCAACGATCTCGCGATTGACCTCGTCGTCGGAACGATAGCGGAAGCAGACGATGTTGAGATTGACGGGCGCCAACAATTCGAGCCGAGGCTCGGCGATGATCCGAGCCTCCAGATATTTGGCAAGCGCACAGGTGCGCGCGATCATGGCGCCCAGCCGGTCGGTACCGAAAGTCTTCAGCGTGAACCAGGTCTTGAGCGCACGAAAACCTCGCGACAGATCAGGACCGAAATCACACGGCCAATGCGACCCCGCAGCCAGCCCCCTCGCCTCGCGCCGCAAGTACGCCGCAGGCTGCGCAAAGGCCTGTCGATGCTTCTCACCGTCGCGGACCATGAGGAAGCCGGCATCATAGGGCACCTGCCCCCATTTGTGGAAATCGAGCGCGATGGAATCGGCAAGCTCGATGCCGGCAAGGCGCGGCACAAGTTCGGGTGAAAGAATTGCCAGCGCACCGAACGCACCGTCCACGTGGAACCAGATTCCCTCCTCGCGGCACAATTGGGCGAGAGCGGCGAGATCATCGATGGCGCCGATATCGACGGTGCCGGCCGAGGCAACGACGAGGAACGGCTTGAAACCGACCTCGCGATCGACGGCGATCTGCGCGCGCAGTGCCGCGACGTCGATGCGGTGCTCGGCGTCGACATCGATCTGGCGTAGCGCATCGATGCCGAGCCCCGCGATGTCCATCGCCCTGCCGATGCAGCCATGCGCGGCCTTTGACGTGTAGGCTGTGAGCAGCGCGCCGTCATTGCCGATGCCGTGCTGACGCGCAAGCGAACCCAGCGCGCTCGTGCGCGCCACCAGCACCGCCATCAGGTTGGCCATCGACGTTCCCGTGACGAAGATGCCGCTGGCACCTTGGGGAAAGCCGAACAGCTCGCGCATCCATGCGGTGATCTGGCGCTCGACCTCGATCGGCATGTGATCGCGACCACCGAGATTGGCGTTGAGCCCGGCCGCCAGCATCTCCGCGAGCATGCCGACCGCGGTGCCGCCGCCATGCACCCACCCCATGAAACCGGGATGGACGTTGCCGGTCGCGTAAGGCGCGATCACATCGGAGAACTCGCGATAGACATCGCCAAGATCGGTTGCCGCGCGCGGCACATCCGCCTTCAGTTGCGCGCGAACGCTATCCGGCGCAGGCTGCCACACCGGCCGTTCACGCACATTGGCAATGGAGTCGATCGTTTCGTCCAGCATACGGTGAGCGAGCGCGCGAAACGCATTCCAGTCCTGCGGATCGAGCGACGTGTTTCCAGATGCGCCCTGGATATCGCCCCGTATGATCTCGTTCATGCAACGCTCCCGTCCGCCTTCGCATGTCGCGACAGCATCGCCGTGAATGCGGCAAAGATCTTGCGCATCTGCGGCTGCTTGTACGGAAACACGTCCGACGAATCCATGTTGTGCACCACGGCCGTGTTGTCAGCCTCGAAGATCAGAAGCTCGCCGCGTCTGTTCTCGGCACAGTCGATGGTGAAATAGTCGAGTCCCACGCGAGCGATCATCTTGTCGAGCGCCGCGCGATGACGGCTCGCGAAGGCTGCGTCGAAGTCGCGCATGAAGACGGCTTCCTCCGCGCGCTTCTCTTCGCTGAAGGCCATGTAGGCGTTGAGGTACCAGATATCCCAGCGATCTGCGATCGCCATGTGGCAGGCGTACGGCCTGCCGTCGACGACGGCGAGGCGATATTTGCGGAACAATCCGTCAGCGCTGGAATAGTCGACGAAGCGCGCGACGAAGAACTCCTGCTCCTGCCGCGCGGCCAGATAATCCGCAAGCGCTGCGGCATCATCGACCTTCGCCAGTCCCACGCCCGCATGCGTGCCGCGCGGCCGCACGATCATCGGGAAGTGCAATTCGCTCGTGATGTCCTCGCACCGGATCCGCGCCTGCGACAGTTCCGACAATTGCGCGCGCGTCGCGCAGACCGTCGTGGGGATGTCGAGGCCCGCCGTTCCTGCGAGCAGGCGATGCAGCTTGTCGCGGTCGAGATTGGCGATGCGGTCCGGACGGTTGAGAAGCGGCCGCGGCCAGCGCGAGGCGGCATTGTCGATCGCAGCCAACGCCTCGCGACATTCCTCGGAATCGGATGCGACGACGATGGCGACGTCGTGATCCGGGAGCGGCTCCGGCAGGCCGACACCCTTGACGACGTAGAGCGTCAACAACTCGATGTCCGAGCTTTCGAGCAGGAATTCGATCGGGGTGTTGCCACCCATGTCGATCGCCGCAGCAAGCGCGAGCACGCGCAGCGCGGGCTTTGCAACGGCGCAAGGCGAGCGGAACAATTGGTGGAAGGCGAGCACCTCGGCCTGGATCGCAAGACCCGCCTCCTTGTCACCGAGAAGCTGCGCGATCAACGACAGGTCGAGCCCCTCGCCGGCCTGCGCGGTGCCGTCGGCGATCTTGCTCACGAGCTGATCGCGTAGCGGTCGCAGATCGACGCCGACGAATGCCTGGTGCGTCAACCGCGCAAAGCCGATACGATCGGCAACTTGCGGCGCGCTCACGCCGGGCGGATGCGAAACTTCGGACTGCATGTCAGGCTCCGGATGTAGATGCCGCACTGTTCGTGCGGCCGAGCAGCAGCTCGATCTTGATCAGCACCTGGGCGATGCGATCGAGAATCTGCTGAAGATTCTTTTGCGCTTGCGCTGCATCCGCCGACCAGGCGTCGGTCACGAGCTGCGCGCTGATGCAGAGCCGCAGCGGCGCGGCCTGGGTGCCGTCCGGCCGCTCCAGCCGCACTGGCTGGCCGACGAGACAACGCTGCGCCACCACCTGCCGGTCCGCGGCACTGCCGACGCCATCGTCGTTCAGGTCGCGCGCAAGCGCACGATAGACCGCGTTGGTGTCGGCGATCGATACCGGCCGGCCATCGCGCAGAAGCATGATGGGAAAAATCGTCTCGTGCACGAACTCCTCGTCGTCCACGCCACTTCGGTGCGCGGTGGACGCGATCGCGCCGAGCGAGGGCGTCAAGGCTATCATGTCGTCGATGCCGGCCTTGAACTCACCGAGCGCTTTGGCACGGAAGGCACCGGGCAGCGCGTAGTAGCGGGCGATCTCTGCCAGCGCCGCCTCCCAGCGCAGCCACTGACCGAAATTCGGCCGGCGCTCGAAACGTGATCGCAGGCCGTTCCAGCCCCTCGGCCAATCGAAGAAGCTGGCGTAATCAAGGAAGCCCGGTGCAATCTCATTCAAGCGACCGAGCGCGCGCGCAAATCCCTTGGGCACCAGGAGCGCGCCACTGAAGGCCGGCCCGCCGAAGAATTTCGAGCCGGTGACCAGCACCAGGTAGCCGCGATCGAGATAGAAGCGCAGCCGTCGCCGCCCCAGCCGCATCTGGCAGGCATCCACCGCGATCTGAACCCTGCCCGGCCAACGTTTTGCGATCTCGTCGAGACAGTCCTCGCTCGGCGCACGCCAGCCGAGCTTCGAAGAGTCCATGATCTGAAGCAGCACGGGCGCGCCTTGCGCGACCACCGTCTGGATTGCGCGAAGCACCGCGGAATCGGCGTCCGCCTCAGCCATCAGCGGCAGCGCGATACTGTCGCCGCCAAGACCTGCGATCGGACTGTCCTTGCGGACCGACACACCGCTCGCCGTCGCCGAGCTGAAATGGCGCCCGCGCGCGGTGAGCGCGGTTCCGCTTCCCGTCTGGTCGGAGCCGACGACGATGGTGACCGGCGGCGCGCCGAGCACGGCACGCGCCAGGAACAGCGCGTGAAGCTGCGCATCCGTGCCGGAAGGCGAGAACACGACATCCACCCGCGGCGACAGCTGGAGATGGCCGCGCAATTCGTCGCGCATGTCCTCGAGGCGGGCGTCGAAGGCGATCTCCACCTCGTCGAACAACGATTTGTGCACGAGCTCCTCGCGCGCGAGCGCGGCGCGGTCATAGGCCACTTGCGAGATCGAGGACGCGGTCGAGGATGCGAAATTCCAGATCTCGGGCGTCGGCTGCGGCGCGCAGGCGTAGGCGTTGAGACCGTCCCGCGGATCGAGCGCCAGGCGCTGGTCGCCACCGGAGGCCAGCAGCGTCTCCAGCGGCGTGAAGAGGTCGCGCAGCCCGTATCGCGGGCCGTCTTCAGTTCGAAGGCGGGGTACGCCGGCGCTCATCCGGAAAGCTCACGCGGCGTCTGCGGCGGCGGATGCCGGCGCGAATTGCGAGGTGATGTCGCCGTGGAACACTGACGGTCCCACGTGATCAAGCGAACTCTGGATATCGGCCCAGATCTCGCCGCCGATATCGGTCCAGCGCTTGCAGAAGGCGAAGTCCTCAGAGAGATAGGTGCCGGTCGCAGGATCGATCATGCATTCAAACAGCGCGAAGCGGTTCTGGCTCGTAGCCAGCGTGTCGTGCGAATGCTCGCGGAAGAACTGCAGGCCCGCGTAATTCGGATGCCGACACATCGCTTCCAGCGCGTGACGGCGGATCATCAGGAAGCCGGTCCCCGCGTAACGCACGCGGGTAAATCCGTTGACGACGACGATGCGGTCGGCATCCTCGATCTCGAGCACGTAGTCGAGCGAAGCCGCCGGCACGTCGGCCCTGCCGGCCTGGATCGCCCGCTTGGCCTTGTCCCAGTTGATCCGCTTGATCGGATAGCAGCCGGCGACGACGTCGGCCCCGCATTCGATCAGCCGGAACACCTGCTCGGGCGCAAAGCCGATGTCGGCGTCGACGAACAGGAAATGCGTCGCCTTGGGATCGTCGAGGAACATTGCGACCAGATTGGCCCGCGCGCGGGTGATCAGCGCGTCGCCGTCGCGCAAGAGCACCTTGAGCTCGAGATTGGACATGCCGTGCACGGCGCGCTGGAGCGCGAAGACCGAGCTCGCATAGATGCTCGACACCTGCCCGCCGAAACACGGCGTTGCCACCACAAGCTGCATCCGATCCGACATCGATGGCCCCGCGTGCCCCAAGTCCTCACCAAGAGGTAAACAGGCATGGTTAATGGAGCCTTAACGCTCCCTTACAGGAACTTGACGAGTGAGAGCTGCGCCAGGTTTGCCGTGGTCTGGTAGGACGCCTGGAGCGCGTTCTGGAGCGCCAGGATCTCGCTCGCAACCTGGTCGGGAGACGCCGACTCTGCCTGGTCGATGATGGTCTGAAGCTGCGCCTTGGCCTGGGTCTGACGCGTGGTCGCGTCCTTCATCGTGTTCTGGGCCATCGCGATATCGGTCTGGATATCCTCGATCTTCTGTTGCCCAGGTTGCGGCGTCAGCGCCTGCGTTGTGCGCAGGCTCAGGGCCGCGACCTGCGCCCCGGAATATTGGCCGGTCGGCGAAGTCGAGAACGTGCCGAACACGGCAATCGCCTGCAACTGACTGCGGATCGCATCCTCGTCGGCCTGCGCGCCGTATTGCACCGTGACGGAATCGTCGACCCGCGCCACCGCGGTCGAGCGCGGCGAACCGGGCCCGTCATTGCCCTGGTACCATTTCACGGTGTTGGCGGAGCCGTTCACCAGCGTGGTGGCCGAGCTCGCGGGCGAGGAGCCGACGCGCAGCGGCGGCTGCGTGGCTGTGATCGGCGACGAGCTGAAACCCAGCGCGCCCAGTGCCGCCACCGCGCCCGGAGTCGAGCCCGATATGCTCAGGCTCGCCGCATCGTCGGTGTTGATCGTGATCGCGCCACCATGGACGGTCGACGGCTTCGAGGTCCCCGTGATCTGGTCGATCTTGGTAAGCAAGGTCTGGATGCTGTCGGTGACGTTGAGCTGGTTGCCGGTCGCGCCCGATGCAACAAAGCTGAGCGTGGTCCCGTTGACGGTCATGGTGTCGCCGGCGGTGAAGCCCGGCGAGATCGAGTCCGAGGGAGCCGTGCCGGACAATGCCGTCGTCCCGCTGATCGGTGCGGGTGGCGCCGCCTGGTTGGTCTTGGCAGCGCCGATCGCCGAGCTCGCGGTGTTGAAGAAGTTGTCGCCGGCGGCCACGGCGGATGCCGCCACCAGCGAGGTGTTGGCGAGCTTCTGGATCGCGGTGTTCAGCGCGGTGTTGAGATTCGTGGCGGTGTTGCCCGGGGTTGTCGTATCGATCGCAAAGCTGCCGGCCGGCGTCGGCGTGGCGGTCGAGGCGGTCAGGTCGATCTGCTCGGTCGAGCCGTCCGGTAGCGTGAACTGGACGCTAAGCTTGTCGCCATTGTTCGGATTGGTGCCGTTGAGGTCCACCGAAAACGACACCGGCGAGCCGCTCGGACCCGTGACTGTCGCGCCTGTCAGCGTCGAGGAGACGGCAGCGATCTTCAACCCGAACGGCGATCCCGCGACGTCCTCGGACACCTGCACAGAGCTCGGCGTCGGCTGCGTCTGCACCAGCCGACCCATGCCGTTGGCGCCGAGGTCGGCCGCCTGGCGTTCTGCCATGATGGTCTTCAGGCCCGCCTGTGTCGTGGTGCCGTTGATGATGGTGCCAGCGTCCGCGACCGACTGCGTGTTGAAGGCGGTCCCGGAGAACAGATAGCGGTTGCCCGACTGCGTGTTGAGGACGCCGACCATCGAGGCGAACTGGGCAGCGGCGGTGTTCTGCGCAATGGTCTGTCCGTTGACGTTGAGATCCTGGGCGGTGCTGGCGGAGCCCGTCTGCACCGTGTTGCGGATCGTCGTCAGCGACTGGAGCGCGGTGTTGGCGAGGTTGATGTTGACGTTGACGTTGGTGATCGTGTCGGTATAGGCGGCGATGTTCGAAAGCTGCGCGCGCGAGGCGATCGCAAAGCCTTCGTTGGTCCCCATGCCGGAATAATTCTGCGAGAGCTTGCCGGTAGAGAGCTGCGTCGACAGGTCGGTGAGCTGCTGATTGATGTTGCGGATCTGCGCGCCGAGGACCGACGAGGAATAGTTGATGCTGCTGATCGACATGTTTCAGAGCCCTGTACTAGTTACGTCTGAGCCTGGAGCAACGTGTTCATCATGCTCTGCACCACCGACATCACGTGAGCGTTGGCGGCATACGCATTCTGGAGCTGGATCAAATTCGACATCTCCGAGTCGATGTTGACGCTGGATGTCGAGTTGAACTTTGCCTGGAGCGTCGAGACCACGACGCTCTGGCCCTGCTGCAACGCTGTCGCCTGGGTCGAGGCATTGCTCTGGATGCTCAGGAACTGCTGCAGATAACTCGAGACCGTGCCGCTGAACGGTTGGCTCGACGAGCCCAGCCCCGTCGTCGGCGAGTACGAGAACACCGAGCTGGTGAGCTGCGTGTAGAGGAAGTCCGAGCGCGTGGTATCGCCGGCGGGCGTCACCGGCGTGGTGTTGTAGACCGAGAGCTTGCTCGGGTCGGTCACTACCGCCGCGTTCACGCCGATGCGTCCCGCAAGTCCGGTCATCTGCGATCCCGATGAGGTGATCGCGCCGGTGTATAGCGCGCTGCCGTCGGTGAATAACGGCAATTGCGCATTGCCCGACTGGAGCGCGGAGATCGTCTTGGTCACCGAGGCCGACTTGACCGTGCTCGAACCGGTACCGTCGTCCGTGATCTGGAGCGTCGTGCCGGAGCCTGCAAACGACAGATGTGCGCTGCCGGCGAGCGCGGTGTTGAGCGTGGACAGGATCGTGGCCATCGGCGCGGAGAAGTCGACGCCGACTTTGAGCGGATTGGCATTGGTGGCATTTTGCAACGGCAGCGCCGCCGGATCGGTCACGTTGACGATCGTGATCTGGCGCTGGGTGTTGGTCGCGGTGTCGGTGTAGGTCAGGTTGACCGAATTGCCAGGCGCCGTATTGGAAATGTCGACCGTGAAGCCGGACGGCGGGCCGGCGACGGCCGTGCCGGCCGTGGTCTTGTCGGACATGGCGCTCGCCATCGTCGCAGCGAGCTGGTCGACCTGGGTCTGCGCCTGCACCAGCGTCTGGTCGCGCAGCTTGAGATCGGCGGCGATCTGTCCCGACGACACCACGTTGTTGGCGACGACGTCGATCGACGAGCCATTCGGCAGCGAGATGTTGAACGCGCCGACGCCGGATTTGGCCGGATTGCTGTCATAGAGCGAGTTCGCCGTCAGCGCGCCCGCGGACGAGAAGGTGAACTTCGAGGCCAGCCCCGCGCCGACGAGCTGGATACCGGTGTTGGTGTAGACGTTGGCCTGGTTCGATCCGTCGGTGACGACGCGGACGTCGACATATTTCGACAGGGTGTTGATCGCCTGGTCGCGCTGATCCATCAGCGTCGCGGCCGACGGATCGCTCGAGCTCAGGCCTTGCAGCTTGGTATTGATGTCGGCGATCTGCTGCATCGCCGCGTTGGCCTGCTGCGCCGAGGTGCCGAGATCCTGCTCGGCATTGCTGCGCAGCGACTGGATGCCCTTGGTCGTGAGATTGAGCTGCTGCGCCAGCGACTGCGCGGCGGCAACCGCGACGGTCTGCGCCGACGACGCGCCTGCGCTCGTCGACAACGCCTGCAGCGAGCTCGTGAAATCGTTCAGCGCGGTCTCGAGCGTGCCGCTGCCGCCGGGGTTGCCGTAGACATTCTGAAGCTGCTTCAGGATGTTGGCCATCTGGTCGGCATAGCCGCCGCCGCCGGTCTCGGTGCGGAGCTGGCCCTGCACGTAGGCATCGAGGTCGCGGCTGACGCCGGTGGTCGTCACCGTCGAGCCGAAATTGCCGGTGGTGACCTCGATCTGATTCGGAGACTGGGCGACGTAACCCGGCGTCTGCGAATTGGCGACGTTCGAGGAGACGATCGAAAGCGCGGCCTGGTTGGCACGCAGGCCGCTCATTGCGCTGGCGAGGGATGAACTCAAACCCATGTTACTGCCCGCCTCTGGTTACGCTGCGTCAGCGCTGATCAGCGCAACACGTTCAGGAGATCCTGCACCATCGAGTTCGCCGTCGTGATGACCTTGGTGTTGGCCGAATAGGCCTGCTGGGTCACGATCAGCTTGGTGAATTCGTCGGCGATGTCGGTGTTCGATCCCTCGAGCGACGAGCCGCTGATGCTGCCGGAAGCGCCATCGATCGCCGGGCCCGACTGGTCGGTGACGGCGTAGGCGCCGCCGTCCATCGCCTTCAGGTAGTTGGTGCCGTTGAAGTGCGACAACGTCACCGCGGCGAGATCGAGGTTCTGGCCGTTGGAGAAGGTGCCGACCACGATGCCGTTGTTGTTGACGGCGACTGAGCGGAGCTGGCCGGCGGCGTAGCCGTTCTGCGTGATGGTGTTGATGGTGACGGCGCCGCTGGTGCTGGCATATTGCGTCAGTCCGCCGGAGGAGATGTTGAAGGCGACCGAGCCCAGCGACTGGCCGCCGACGGTGACGTTGGGGATGGTGATGCCCGAACCGCTCGGGGAGGTGAGCGAGCCGTCGCTGGCAAAGGTGAAATTGGTGCCGGTGTTGATCCATGCCGTCTGCGTGCCGGTCGCATTGGCGTCCGACTGATAGAACAGGTTCCAAGTGTCGGTGTGCCCGGCGCCGAGTGAGGCGCTGTCGACCTTGCCCCATCGCAATTGCAGGTTCACCGGCGTGCCGGAAGCATTGTACGCGGTCACCGCGCCGCCGCTGATGGACTCCTTGGTGAAGGTCGCAACGTCGTTGCTAGTCACGACGCTGTTGCCGGTGCCGCGGGCCTGCGATACCGAGCTGAAACCGAGCGCGGAAAGGTCGGCCGACGGCGTGCTCGTGACGGTGAGGTCCAGCATGGCGCCGGTGTGAAGCGTGATGGCGCCGCCGCTGATCGTCGGTGCCACGCCGGTGATCCCGCCGATCGCCGAGAGCAGATCACCGACGGTATCGTCCGCGCGGACGTGGGTCGAATCCTGCAGGCCAGTGCCGGCCGCGGTAATGGTGATCGTGGTGCCGTCGACCACGATAGTGTCGCCAGCGGCGAAGTCCGTCGTCAAGGAGTCGCTACCCGCGGCGCCCGACAGCTTCGTTGCGGAGGTGATGGGAGCAGCAGCCTTGTTGTTGACGGCCGTGCCGGAGATCGTCGCATCGACATAGGGCAACGGGCTCGACACGAAGTCGGACGGATTGAGGCCACCATAGGCCACGAGGGAGCCGCTCGTCGCCGTCGAGCTCGCCAAGGTGTTCGGCTGGGTTGGCAGGTTCGCTGCATATTGGATTGAGGTGGTTGCCTGCGCCGGGACGAAGTTGTTCTGGAATTGCAGCACCGTCGGCACGTTGCCGAGCGCGTTGCCGGTCTTCGGGTCGACCGCGACGCCCATCAGGTAATAGCCGGCACCGTTGACGAGATTGCCGTTGGCATTGACCTGGAAGTCACCGCGGCGAGTATAGTAGTTGACGCCGTCGAACACCGGCACGTTGTCGACGACGCCGCTCGCCTTCTGCACCGAGAAGAAACCGTCGCCGGTGATCGCCATGTTGGTGGCGACGCTGGACGAGGAGATCGTGCCCTGCGTCGTGATGGTCGCCTGCGCGTGCGCGGTGACGCCGCCCGCGACCTGCTTGCTGGGCACCTCGGCGTCGGGAATGAGATCCTCGAAGCTGGTTCCGATGCCCTTGTAGCCAGTGGTGGATGAGTTCGCGATGTTGCCGGAAATGTTCTGAAGCGCGTAGGACTGCGCCTGCAGGCCACCCACCGAGGTGTTCATTGCATCGAAGATACCCATAACTTTGTCTCCAAAATCGATCTCGGCGGCCGGCCGACCCTTGGCCGCAATCGAATGGAGACGTCGCAAGGCCTATGCCAATGCGGGTATCTGAATAAAATCAATGCCTTAAATACACATGCCCCGGCCGTGAGACCGGGGCACAATTGCCGGGGCGGCAACAATTGCCGGCCTTACCCTTACGTCGCGGACGCTGCCGCGGGGTGGAAAACGAGCCCAAAACCGTCGATGCAGTAGCGCAATCCGGTCGGCTTTGGGCCATCGTCGAAGACGTGGCCGAGATGGCCGCCGCAGCGACGGCAATGCACCTCGGTGCGAACCATGCCGAAGGTCCGGTCCTCGGTCTTGCCGACATTGCCCTCGATCGGCTGGTAGAAGCTTGGCCAGCCGGTGCCGCTCTCGAACTTGGTGTCGGAGGCGAACAACGGCAGGTCGCAGCCGGCGCAGGCGAAGACGCCCTTGCGATGTTCCTTCAGCAGCGGGCTGGAACCGGGCCGTTCGGTGCCCTGGTTACGCAGAATCTCATATTGCTGCGGCGTGAGCTGGGCACGCCACTCGGCCTCCGTCTTCTCGATCTCGAATTTCTCCGCGGCCTTCTCTCCAGCCTTGGCCGGGGTCGCTCTCAGCCGGCGGAACGCCGTCAGGCCGAACAGGCCGGCGACGAACGTCAACAGGATGCGGCGGTCAAACATCTCTTTCTCCGTGCGAGGGAACTGTTCATCTGTCCACGCGCTGAGATACGGGCTTGAACGCGCGACGTTACACCGTCAGGCGGAGTTTTTTCTCAAATTATTGCGAGACGCCCTGCTCCTGCGGCTCGGCTTCCTCGGCATGCGGCACCGGTTCCGGCCGTGGCGAGGGCCGAACCGGGCGCACCGCGCCGGGCGGCGGGCGCCGCGGGCCCGTGCCGGCGGCCCGGTTGGCCCGAGCCAGCTTCGCCTCGCGTTCCCGCTCCTTGACCCGCCCTCGCTCGCGGTAACGGGCGAGCGAGCCGGCCGCGGCCGAGCTCGCCCTGCCCCAGAGCCCGATCA